>PHBS01000068.1 GCA_002841995.1 Chloroflexi bacterium HGW-Chloroflexi-8 | reverse complement strand
AGTTCACCCGGTATTATCAAAAACAAGATTGGATTCTAAATAATAGAATACTAATCAAAGCATAATTCATATAAGTATAAAAAAAGAAGCGCATGCTTCTTTTTTCTATCATCTGATTAATTACAAGTTTAGATTCGTAATCGTTGGACCATTCGTGATTAAGAAATTAGACGAATGGATGGCATAAGTGTTAGTATCATCACCCTCTATTTGTTCAGGGTTTGTAAAGTATAGTTCGCTATTGCCTTCTATTTTCACACCTAATAGACTTGTGATATTGATAAATATCTTGATTTTCGTGAACTGGTTGATATCTTTTGGATTATAGAAGTCGCTATTCTTAGAAAACACTAGGTTAATAACCACGTTATTTCGCTTAGTGCGTTCATTGTATAGTAAGAACGCTCTAGCTTCCTTATCTTTAGATTCATGAAAGAACTCGTAGTTCTTGCCTAATCGTTCAAACCTCAGTTTATCAAATGTGATGGAAGAAACCAGTTTGCCTTCTATGACTTTAAAAGGGATTCTAACAGATATGTAGTGATAGCTATCTCTATTTTGATACACATCATTAACATCCACACCATCTTCAAACATATGAAACATGGTGCTTCTTTGTGCAATCATTTTATCGATATAACGATCAGATTCTTTATAGAGCAACATTCTATCGATGAAATCAATAATTGAGTAGTTTGCGGACGCAAATTGCAGTTCTCTGAAAAGTTCTGCCCGTTTATTGGTGTCATCGTTGATTTTAACTGTAGTCTTATTATGTAGTAGTATTAATAGACTAAATAGCATACTCGACAAGAAGGATGCGAATGCTAAAAACAAGGCAACAACACGGATGCCAATGACATTGAATAATTGGTCTAATTGATCGCCAGCATAAAGCATAACAAGGCTTAAAGAAAGTACAATAGCACCAGTAAATAGTATGATTGAAAATATGAGTTTTTTCCGATGCCCGGATACCGGCAAAGAACATTTGATCTTTGGTCCCAGTTATGCGCAGGAAGTCGCTGTGCATGCCAATACAAGCGTAATTGCACGCTTGCCGATTGACCCAAAAATTGCCGAACTTTGCGATACGGGTCAGGTTGAGCAAACAAGCCTGCCGGAAATAGAAGAAATCGCCCAGAAGCTGATAAGCTCCTGAGTTTTGGCTGTGGAATGGATTCAACCAAAAACCAGGTTTCTATTTTTCAGATGAGCACCGAATTATCGTTAAGAAACCTGGTTTTGAAAATATTAAACCAAATATAAACGATTTGGTGGTTCCATAACCTGACCAGATGGCAGTGGTCATTGAAAAATGAAGACGAATAAATATACTTAATATATACGATTGTGGATATATGCATTTTTTATGCACATTGGCATCAAATTAATGACGTATTCACGTACATCTTTCTGAATCCAAGATATTTCCTCATTTTCGAAATAAAAACAGCAGCAATCCTCCGATGATCTTTCGGTTGTCTTTAATGAACAACCTAAGAAATCCATTTTATAAAATAATCTACGGGTATTCATCTCAATCCAAATTTAAGTTTTGATTCAATGAAATTGCCATAATCAATCCAGTTCAGAAAGGTCGTAAAGATGGAAGATCAACTCAAAAAAGTTGTTATCGTCGGTTCGGGTTCAGCTGGATTCGCTGCGGCACTCGCAGCGAAAGAGGCGGGGCTTGAGCCAATCATCCTGGAAAGCACAGATAAGCTAGGCGGGTCCTCTGCCATGTCGGGTGGAGGGGCTTGGATTCCCAACAACCCGGTCATGTTGAGAGCCGGAACTCATGATTCATATGAAGATGCAAGAAAGTATATGGATATTACTATCGGTGAAGTCGGACCGGCCAGCTCCCCGGAACGCCGTGATGCATTCCTTCGCGAAGGTCCAAAGATGGTGGCGTGGTTGGAAAAACTTGGTTTTCACTTCCATTACGGTAAAGGATATTCCGATTATTATCCCGAACTTCCTGGGGGTAGTGTTGCGGGTCGCCTGGTGGAACCGGAACCCTTTGACTTAAAGAAGTTGGGAGCCAGGAAGGATAAGATCAACCTCTCTTTACCTATACCCGTATATACCTTGGATGGTGTACAAATTGCGTTATCTTTCCGGGTTTTTTCTGCATTTCTAAATACGATCAAAGTCATCGGTATTCGCACCATCGGCAGCATGATCATCGGCAAGAAACTTGCCGGGATAGGTGGTTCCTTAATCGGTCAACTGACTTTTCTGGCTTTAAAGAATTCCATCCCGATCTGGCTAAACACCCCGATGGTCGAGTTGATCCATGAAAACGGGGTGGTAAAAGGTGTGGTCGTTGAAAAGGAAGGAAAACGGACCGAGATTCTGGCCAAAGCCGTCATCCTGACTGCCGGCGGATTTTCCCATAACAATGAAATGCGCCAGAAATATCATCCCCATCCCATCACCACGGATTGGACTGTGGCATCAGCAGGTGATATGGGTGACGCAATTCGGGCGGGTGTCGCCATCGGTGCGGAAACGGCATTGATGGATGACGCCTGGTGGGGACCCTGTTTCATTGATCAACATGGCAAATCCACCTTCATGATCTGGGAACGCTCCTTCCCTTACTCAATGATTGTAGATACTGCTGGCAAACGATTCATGAATGAATCCGCTTCTTATGTGGACTGCGGTCACTGGCAATATGAACGAAATCAGGAGGTTCCTGCAATTCCAGCCTACCTGATCATCGATCAACACCACCATAAGTATTATCCATTGGGTGTGGGACTTCCCGGGGCTGAACCAAAAGAATATTTCGAATCCGGCATGTTGACAAAAGCCGATAGCCTGGCAGAACTTGCAAAAAAATGTGGGATCGACCCCAAGGGGCTGGAAGAGACGGTTGATCGCTTCAATCAGTTCGCCCGCAACGGAAAAGACGAGGATTTCCACCGTGGGGATAGTGCCTATGACCGGATTTATAGTGATCCTAGAGTAAAACCCAATCCTAACCTGGCGCCGTTAACCAAGCCGCCATTCTATGCAGTTCGCGTTTGGCCAGGAGACCTGGGAACAAAGGGCGGTCTCTTAACCGATGAGTTTGCCCGTGTATTGAATAAACAAGGTGTCCCAATCCAGGGTTTGTATGCTGCTGGCAACAGCTCTGCTTCCGTCATGGGTCATACCTACCCTGGTCCTGGTTCTACAATTGGACCAGCCCTGGTATTTGGCATGATCGCTGGACAACATGCTGCCAAAAAGGCAGATTGACCGCCAACCTCCACATCCTCATTTTCAGCTGATATGAAATACCCCCGGTTGATTATTCCGGGGGTAAATGTGAGTTAGACTTGTTTTCAGCTGTTGATGTTCGATTTTGATTAAACTTTTGTAAATTTGCGTCTTATCACTTTGACGCCATCAATTAAAACCAGGACCAGTAAACTTGCACCCAGGCTGATGCCAATTTCTAAAAGGGTGAGTGACTGGGTACTGAAAACTTTTTGCAGGAATGGAACATAAATCACGGCAAGTTGCAGTAAGAATGTCAACAACACAGCTCCCAATAGGGACTTGTTTGTAAATATTCCCGCTTCCCAAAGCGTTTGACTTTCCGAGCGGGTAGCCAGTGCGTTACCCATCTGAGCCATCGTCAAAGTGGTAAAGATCATCGTTTGCCAGGCGAATTCATGGTTAAAATTGAATGCCCATAGTCCAACCAGCAAAGAAATAGTACCCATCAGAGCGCCTACCCACAGGACATCAATTCCCAGTCCACGACCGAAGATTTGTTCTTTCGGGTTACGCGGTGGACGTTTCATGGTATTGGGTTCGGCAGGCTCCTGTGTTAATGCCAGTCCGGGCAGGCCATCGGTCACAAGGTTGACCCACAAAATTTGTAATGGCAAAAGGGGTAAACCCAACCCGACAAACGGTCCTACCAGCATGACCACAATTTCTCCAAAGTTGGAGGTCATGGTGTATTTGATAAATTTCCGGATATTCTCATAAATTCGGCGGCCTTCTCTGACTGCCGAAACAATCGTGGCAAAGTTATCGTCCAGTAAAACCATGTCGGCTGCTTCTTTGGAAACATCCGTACCCGTGATACCCATGGCCACACCGATATCCGCTTTTTTGAGCGCAGGTGCATCATTGACACCGTCACCGGTCATGGCAACGATTTGTCCCAAATCCTGTAAAGCCTGGACGATTTTGAGCTTGTGTTCCGGGGAAACACGTGCGAAAACCGATACGTTTTTCACTCTTTCCCGCAGGTCGGCAATTTCCATTTTACCCAAATCTGCTCCGGTAATCACCTCGTCATTGGAGGCAATACCCAGTTCTTTAGCGATGTAGAGCGCGGTTAATGGGTGATCACCGGTAATCATAATAGGTCGGATACCAGCACCACGTGCAACTGCCACTGCATCCTTTACTTCTGAGCGAGCCGGGTCGATCATGGCAAACATGCCCACGAAAACAAGATCCTGTTCAAGTGACAGGTCTGGAGCATTGCAAGCGTTTTGATTACACTGACGGAAAGCCACACCCAGCACACGCATACCATTTAATGCTAAATCATTGTTTGCTTCCTGAATACGATGCAGCCAGTGGTCATCCATGGGTACAATCTGATTATCTGTCCACAAACGGTTGGAAATCTCCAGCAGACCATCAACTGAGCCTTTTGTAATGGCCAGGTGTGATTCCCCAAGATTAAACTCCGGGGATTTCAGGAGCCCTTGCAAAGCTGACGGGAGACCATCTGCGGATTTAACTTCATGCACAGTGGTCATCCGTTTTCTGTCTGAGTCGAAAGGAATCTCGCCTACACGTGGCATAAGGTCTTCCAGTTTTTCTTTCCATAATCCAGCCCGAACGGCGGCAACAACCAGCGCACCTTCGGTGGGGTCGCCAATGGATGAAAAGCCTTTTTCTGTTTCTTCAAGAATAGCATCATTACACAACGCACCACCTGCCAGCATGATGGCAACACTGCTGGATTCATCGATAATGCGGGCTGTTGATTCCTGTTCGGAAAGCGAAGGGCTGTAGTCACTCAAGGTTTCCTGTAAATCCAGACGATTTCCAGCCACATCCAATAGCGTGACCGTCATGCGATTTTCGGTCAGGGTACCGGTTTTATCGGAGCAGATCGTCGTTACAGAGCCAAGCGTTTCCACGGCTGGCAGTTTTCGAATGAGCGCATTGCGTTTCAACATGCGCTGTGCTCCCAAGGCAAGAGCAATTGTAACCACGGCTGGTAAGCCTTCCGGTACTGCAGCCACAGCCATGCTAATAGCTGTCAGGAACATGGTGCGTAATTCTTCTCCACGCAGCATGCCCATTCCAAAAACTACCACGACGATGCCCAGTGCTACGTAAGCCAGAGTTTTTCCCAGTTGGGCAAGTTTTCGTTGCAAAGGTGTTTGTTCTGAACCCACGGATTGGATCATTTCAGCAATCTTACCCAACTCGGTGTTCATACCGGTTTCGGTGATGATTGCAGTACCACGTCCCATCGTAACCACGGTGCCAGCAAAGATGCGGTTGTGCTGATCCCCGAGTGTTGGGTGTTCCTTTTTGGTAACATCGGTGGTTTTTTCCACAGGCTCAGATTCACCGGTCAGGATAGACTCCTGAATTCGTAGATTAATGCTTTCCAGTAGACTACCATCCGCCGGGATTGCATTTCCAGCTTCCAGGAAGATGATATCACCAGGAACAAGCTGTTGTGCGGGGATTTCCACGATGTGACCATCACGTCGCACACGCACCTTTGGCACCGCCATCTTTTTTAGCGCAGCCATGGCTTGTTCGGCTTTATACTCCTGCGTAAATCCGAGAATTGAATTGAGAATGACAATCACCAGAATCACAATTGCATCCGTGTATTCATGTAAGAAAAAGGTGATCACCGCGGAAATAAGCAAAATGACCACCATTGTCTCGGTAAGCTGCTCCAGAAGAATTTTCCACGGATTTTTTGTGCCGCGGTCAATCAGCTCATTGCTGCCATACTTTTGCAATCGGGTTTGAACTTCGCTATTGGAAAGCCCTTGCTCCAGATTGCTTTCCACTTCCCCCAGTATTTCTTTTGGTGTTTTTGTATACCATTGACCCATCTAAACCATCCATTCTTTGTTCGGTCTTATCAAATCCAGGTCTTTTTTTGATTTCATTTAATCAAAAAGACCACCACACGGTGTGTGTTGGTCTCGCAAACGCTATTACAGCGTACGAGCTACCGGGAGAGAAACTCTCCGTTTTGACGATAGCTCATTCCAGGGCAGGAATGCTACTCCCCAAGTAAAAAAACTATAAATTATTTTATAACGCTTGTCAAGATGTGGATTATTAGAAATGTATAAGAACCGGGAATGGAGATTGGTTATTTGGCTATCAAATTAAAATTTTTGCTACCAGCTACCAGCTACCCGCTACAAGCTAAAAACAATCACTCTACCCCTTATTGACTCCACCCGAATTCCCCATTACTATTTGAATACCCAATATTCAAGGAGTCCTTATGATCACAGGAATCTCCGTCACTTTTATTCACACGCCTGATAAAACGCTGGCTGATTGGTATCGTGACGTGCTTGGATTGAGTTGTGTCTACGATGACGGTCACTGGGTAGAATTCTCCAGTGCTTGTACCACCCGCTTTGCCCTTGATATCACCGGTCCGGACCCATCTCCGGTCGAAAAACAGCCCATTGTCATTAGCTTCAATGTCGACGATATTCAAAATACTGTAAAAATCCTGCATCAAAAAGGCGTGCGTTTCTTTCCGGATCTGGAGCATACAATTTTCGATGTTGGCCCCTCGCTTGTTGCCGCCTTTCAGGATCCAGCCGGTAATTGGCTGCAACTCTCTGAGCGAAAGTAAGTATTTCTTCTTACTGTCTTAACTTCCAAACTACAAATACCACCACGGCCACCCATAGCAGCACGATCAATCCCCCAACTACCCAGTTATCCTTGTGCCCTTCATCCATACGCTGCTGTGCTTCTATACGCGATTGTGCAAGAATCTCTGACGGGATCAATTTAATTGCCAGCGCTACACCCATTGGAATCAGCACCAGGTCATCCAGATAACCCAGCACCGGAATAAAATCCGGGATCAAATCGATGGGGCTGAAGGCATAAGCCACTACCAACGCACAAAAAGCTTTTGCGTACATGGGCACACCCGGTTTGCGATAAGCAATCCATAACGTGTAAATTTCACGCTTGAGCTGATTGGCCTTTTCTTTCCATGATTGCAGCATGTAACAATTATAGAGGGATTTGAAAAATTGGGCAGGGCAGATTATTTGACTGTAGTTACCGTCTCCTTATACGCAGAAATCGCGCTACAATAATGATTAATCTCTTTCCCTATTTCCCTGAAAAAATAAGTGATTTTATGGACAAATCTGAATCAATCCTGATCAAGGACCTTGAAAAGGATTTTGGCAAACTGAAAGCTTTGAAAGACATAAATCTGACGATTGCCATAGGTCAGATCTATGGGTTATTGGGACCCAATGGAGCAGGGAAAACGACCCTGATCCGTTTGCTGATCGGAGCCACAAAACCATCCAAAGGCAACATTTCAGTGCTGGGTTATAACCCCTTCAGGCAAAAAGCATTTGTACGCAGCCAGATTGGGTATATGCCACAATCACCCGCGCTCTATGAAGATTTATCCGCTCGCGAAAATATCCACTTTTTTGGATATGCCCACCGAAATGAAAACTTCTCAAAACGCATTGATGAAGTCATTGCTTTTGTTGGATTAAGCAATCGGGCAAATGACCAGGTTTATAAATTTTCAGGCGGCATGAAACAAAGAGTTTCGCTGGCTTGTGCGCTGGTACATCAACCGAAAATCCTCTTTTTGGATGAACCAACTACCGGGATCGATCCGAAATTACGCCAGACCTTTTGGGATCATTTTCGGGAATTAACCAATCAGGGTGTCACCATTCTGGTGAGCACACACCAGATGAACGAAGCCATGTTTTGTGATCGCCTAGCGATTTTGCATGAGGGTGTTTTATTGGCGGACGAACCACCTCGCCAATTGCTGTGGAAGCAGAAAGCAAAAATTAAGATTTGTCTTGAAAATCAGATCGAGGAAAAGGTGGTCAGTAATTACCCGCAGCAATTACCCCAAATCCTGCAACAATATGGATTGGAAACAGACATCAGTCGGATTGAAATTGAGGAGGAAACGCTCGAAACGGTAGTGCTAAGTTTAATCAATGACCATGAAAAGCAAATCATTCAGGGGGAGGAACAATGATCCCCATTTTCAATCGATTATTTGTTATGACTTTAAGGGTGCTGAATCAGTTACGTCGTGACAAACGTTTTCTGGCTATTTCGACCCTTTTTCCGATGATCATCATCTATTTTATCAAAGTTGTTTTCGATGTATTGGCTTCCCCTTCCTTTAATATCAGCACTTATATTGTCCCCTATGCCGCCTTCATTGTCCATTTCATCACTTTCATTCTGACAGCCATCGTATTAGTGCGTGAACGAACCGCCGGTACGATGGCACAGATGTTTGTGAGTGGGTATCAGCAGATCGAAATTATTATCGGGTATTTGGTGGCATATACGGTTCTGGCAACCTTACAGAGTCTTCTGGTGTTGTTAGAGTTGAACTGGTTGTTTGATCTCGGGTTCAGTTCCATTCAGATGACTTCGATGTACCTGGTGATGTGGCTTCTGGCGATCATCAGCATGGCCATTGGAATGTTGGTATCTAACTTTGCCAGGAACGAAGGGCAGGTTTTCCCCTTTATTCCACTGGTGATCCTTTCGGTAATCCTGTCCGGCATCATTGTACCGGTGGAAAAACTACCGGATTGGGCACAGGTCCTGAGCTATTTGACTCCCCTTTATTACGCCAATGAAATTCTGCAGGAACTGATCCGCGGTGGTACCCTGATGGACAGCAAACTGAATTTACTGATCTTGCCGTTGTATGGCTTGGTAGTAGTGGCAATGGTAGCCATTTCTTTGCGTGAAAAGGATTAGATTCATATTTTTCGGGATTAATCCTGGCTAGTTTGCATACCCTTTTCCAGAGCGTTGTTTCGACCGAGTGCTTGGCTTTGAGATTTTGCTGTGGCTTTCACCGGGGTTTGAATTTTCCCTACAGTTGCCATGAGAATACGATAAGTGATTAGAAAAAGCACACTACCACCGCTGAACCAGTAGATCATTTGCATCCATCCTTCTGAACTGTCGGTACCGCTGCTGATGCCGTGGATCATGGCACCCAGAAAAGCGACAAAACTGACAAAGTGCAGTAATCGCCAGGTGCGGTTACCAATTTTCTTGCGTACATAAAAGCTGATCACCAGCACCAGCCAAAGATAAAACCCGATTTGACCCAGGCCGACCCAAAAAGGGCGGTAGTCAAAACTAGTAAATGGAGTCAGAACCTGTAGAATACTGTAATGGATATAGGAATCTCCAATCAGGATAAAGGCATGCACCACCACAAAAGCCATCCCGAGAATACTGATAAACTGGTGGAATTCGTTTGAAATTGCAGGTCCTGGCCAGGGGCGGGTCATGCGATTGGTCATCAATAAACCCAGAACCATGGAAAGCCAAAGTAAAACATAAGCAATTACAGCGCTTCCTCGTGATACATACCAGTACACTTTGATATCCGTACCTAATATTGATTCGGTAATCCCCGGCATCCAGCGCGGCATCAGGATGGCGGATATCCACACACCGCCAAGAATAGCCATGAAAGATGTGAGCATGATTTTCCAGGAAATTCCTTCATTCGTCTCATCCAGATTGATTTGTGATTTCATTTCAGTCATTCGGTCTCCATTGGGTTGTTGCGATTTGCTCGGTTGTTAAAATGCGTCCATCGGCTAAAACTAGTATCGCCTGATCATTGGTTTCGTTTTCCAGCCAGTCCAACCCGGCTTGCGATCCCTTAAGCATGACAATTTTTGCAGCCATCTCAGCAGTTATGACGTTCGGGGCAATGACGGTTACACTGATCAGATCGGTTTCAGCCGGCAAGCCGGTACGAGGATCAATGATGTGATGGCGAAAAACCCCGTTCTTTCGCCATTGTCGGAAGTCTTTACCGGAAGTTGCCACTCCAGCCCGACCAACGGAGATGGAACCTAAATCCCGTTCGGGTTCAAACGGATTCATCACACCAATCACCCAGGGTTTTCCATCTCTTTGATAATCACTGATCGCGATATCGCCACCCGCATTCACCAGAGCAGGTCCATAGGCTGCCAGGCGCTCTACAGCCTGGTTGGCTGCCCATCCTTTTGCTACCCCACCGAAATCCAATCCACTCCCAACAGGAAGTTGTATGGATTGCCGGCTTGCACCGTAAATCAGATCATTCAAAAGTCCGATCGGGTAGCCAGAATATTCCGCCGCGTCATATCCACTCCTGGCAATTTGCTCAAAGCTGACGTTGTATCCCGCCATTTCGAGCGCAGGTAATACAAGGGGAGTCACCAATCCCATACTTTCCTTTTCTGTCTGGATGGCTACCTCTAAAACGGACCAAAAAATATTGCTAACCGTGCTGGGTACACCGGATTGACGGTTAATCTTACTCAATTCGCTGTCTACCCGAAAACGGCTAAGTACCTGTTCCCAATCCTCGAACCATTCTGGTACCTGAGACAATATTTCTTGTACAGAATTGGATGGACTATCGATAAAGGCAGACATCTGACAGCCCATCGCACGAAAAGATTTGCTTTCCATTAACGTGAGGATCCCGTTCGGGTTACAGGTCCACCATTGGAACCCGTTCCCGGATTATTAATAATCACCTGCTGCAATGTGATCGGCGCTTGAGTTCTGGGTTGCAGGGTTGGTGCAGTCACCTCGCGTAAACCAGTGCTGGCAATGTTCTGGTTTGATAAGGTACCGCTTGCGCTGGTCAACCCGCTAATTTGTACCGGCATCAGGGTTGGCAGAGGTTGAAAGTAGATCTGGTTATCAACTGGTTCAAGGGCAGTGTTATTGGTATTTTCAGCTTTGACGGCATCCTTATTGGAAAATTGCTGCCAAAGTCCTACGACTGAAATGAGAGAGACTGTTGAAAGAATATACTTCATACCGCCGTGCGCTTTTTTCTTTTTTTGTGGAATCGGTTTTACGGATTGCATACCATTCTCCAAATTGAAGTAATTGATAATTGTGTTTTAGCTGGTCTAATCATCGTCATCGTGCTCTTCATGGTCATCCTCATATCCACTATAGCTTGCCTGGCCTGATGAAGATGAATTTGAAGAACTGGTTGAAGCATTGGTGTATTGCAATACCTGCGCTTGTACAACATTTCCAAATTTATCAACAAATACAATGTAATCATTAAAGGTGACCTTGAATACTTCACTGCCATTGGATACTGCAATCTGCACAGTTGCATAACGAGGATCCATGCCGCCCAGGTATACACCAGCGATCTCAGCAGCTTGTTCAGGAGTAATTCTTTCGGGAACACCGTTGAATAAGATTTCACCGCTGATTGAATCAATGAATAAAACACCATCTGTAAGTTTTACTTCATAAGCTGTTTTTCCCTCATAGGAAACTAACTCAGGTAACTGTAGTAGTGATTCGTCTTCCCCTGCGGTTTGCAAGGCAATTGAGGCAGCATTCTCAGGTGAAATATTACTGGAAACTTTCACCTGTTGTTGCCCCTGCACCTGGTCGCTTAAAAGCCGTATCTGTTGATTGGCGGCTTCAATTTGAGCAGCATACTCTGCTTCTCGGGCATCAATCTGTGCCTGTAAATCCGGGTTTACGGCTGCCTGGCTTTGTCTGGCTGTCACTGTTTTCACAACTCCGCCAATAACTACCAGCAGTAATACGGATAGTAAAATGGATGTAAATAACACCACTCGCTTGTTCATTTTTAACCTCCTGAGAATTTGATTATTTTCTAAGGATACCGGTAGAGAATTGGAATTCCCTTTTAAAAAAGGACTTGTTTTCCAATCTGATTCCAATCTTTTTTTGCTATACTTTGTGAAACAGGGAGTTCCAAAAATGCGGGTTTTGTTGATCGAAGATGATAAACGATTAGCACGTCTGATCGGGACAGTGCTGGAAGAAGAAAAGATCGCATTCGATATTGTTCATGATGGTGACACCGGTCTGGAATTGGCACTGCGTGGTATCCATGACGTAGCCATTATTGATTGGATGCTGCCAGGACGGGATGGGCCATCCATCTGTCGGGCGATTCGGGCTGCCCGTTTACCGGTTGCCATTCTCTTGCTAACTGCCCGAAGCCAGGTCGAAGATCGGGTCAGCGGTTTGGACAGCGGTGCAGATGACTATCTCGTTAAACCCTTCGCATTTGATGAATTGCTGGCACGAATCCGCGCTCTGGGACGGCGTTTCACCCCCACCAGCGGAGACGCCTGGGAGATCCGGGTTGGCCGTCTGGTTATGGATATGAAAGCCCACAGCCTGCGCCGGAACGATCAGGTGATTGAGCTTTCAAAAACGGAGTGGGATTTACTGGAATATATTCTGCGCCATGCCGGTCAAACACTGACTCGCCAAAATATCCTGGATTATGTCTGGTCCTACGAAAACCTGGTAAAACCAGAATTGGTGGATGTGTATATTTCCTACTTGCGTCAGAAATTAAATCAACCACACCTGTCGGACCCAATTCAAACGGTGCGCGGTGTGGGTTATCGCCTGGACCCGGAGAATGCTTAAACCTCTACGCCTTAAACTGACTTTGCTGTACTTACTGGTCGCCATGTTGCTGGCTGGTCTGGTTGGTTTTAGTGCCTATTCTTTACTTTATTATTATTTTCAAAATAACAATGACGGTGCGCTTAAGTTCAAAATGGCCAGTACGTTTACCACGATCGGGGTTGGTTTACCTCCAGACCTGTTGGAAGCCGAGCAGAACTGGATCAATATCCGCACAAATGAAAACAAATCTTCCGAAGCGAATGAGACCATTGAAGAACCCGGGGAAGACCATGAAGAAATAGCCACTGAGTCCACTACCGGAAGCGTTATTCCAATCATCCGGTCGGTGTATGAAGGAGAGTTGACCTCAATTTTCATTATGCCTTTGGACGAAACCGGGCGTTTAATTTTTAATCCTAATCCTTATGTGCTACCAATGAATCCGGATTTGAGCGCTGTGCAGTCAGCCCTGACTGCCGGACATGATTTACGGAACAGCACATTAAAAGATGGTACACCGGTACGGCTGCTAACCTATAATGTCCCGGATGCGAGTGGGTATGGCTTATTGCAAATGGGTAAGCCGATCGATGACCAAATGCGTGTTCTAAATCAGTTTGTCAGCGGTCTGCTGTTGGTTGGTGCCATCAGTATTCTCGTGTTGGGATTTGGTAGCTGGTGGATGGCGGGTCGTTCCTTACGCGCAACTCAGAATGCCTGGGATATGCAGCAGGCTTTTGTCGCGAATGCCAGCCATGAATTGCGAACACCATTGACCTTGATGCGCGCCAGTGCTGAGGTTGCACAACGCTCCACCCAGCCAAACCCACAACAGGCAGCTTTAATGACCAATATCGTGGAAGAGGTTGATCACATGTCGCAGTTGGTGGACGAACTCCTTCTTCTTTCAAGATTGGATGCCCATCAATTGAAATTAGATATCCGCCCGATCCAGATTGCCGGTTTGGTGGCAGAAATCCAACGCCAATTTGAGCCATTAATGAGCGCCAAGCAAGTTACTTTTCTTAATCAGACAACTGCTGGAACTGTCCAGGCAGATGTCACCCGCTTGCGCCAGGTTCTGATTATTCTTCTGGACAATGCACTCCGACACACTCCCCCAGGCGGGACAATCAGTGTGAGATCCCTCGTAGAGGGGCGCAATCTGCGAATAACAGTCGATGATAATGGTGAAGGGATTGCCCCGGAACATTTACCGCACGTTTTTGACCGTTTCTACCAGGCAGATAACGCCCGCAGCAAGGACCAGAAGGGTACTGGTCTCGGACTTTCGATCGCTAAATCCCTGGTTGAAATTCAGGCTGGTCAGATCAGTATCACCAGCCAACTGGGAAAAGGAACCAGCATCAGTATCACCCTTCCAAAACAATGATCCACGGTGCGGACATTCACCTGCATGCGCAACCATTCTCAATTGGTGAAAAATTGTTTTGTTGAAGAAACAGGATTTCTCAGCATTATTTTGGTTTATGGTTTCCTTTTACCCTATCCCATAAGTTAACACAATATTTCCATTGTTGAAAACACGCATATCCACAAGCTTGAGTTGCAGCTTGTCCGTCATTCCGTCGAACATCGTTTTTCCACTACCTAAAACCACAGGATTTACGACGAATTGATAAACATCGATCAAGCGTGCCTGGGCAAGCTGGGAAACAAGGCTGCCGCTCCCCATAATGACTAAATCTTTTCCGCCGGATTGCTTCATGGCTCGAATTTCATCCGCTAAATTATCTTTAACTAATCGGGTGTTCTGCCAGGAAACGGAATCCAGAGTTCGTGAAAACACAACTTTTTGAAGCTCGTTGATGCGCTCAGCCACAATTGGGTCCTGCTTGTATGCTAAGGGTGTTGGCCAGTAGCTGGCCATCATCTGATACGTTATTCGTCCAAACACCAGCTCTCCACCGGACTGCGCATTTCCTTGCACAAATTGATCGAACTCTGGGTCGTTCTCTTTATGCACCCAATTGAGGCTGTCGTCCTTGTCGGTGAAGTAACCGTCCAGGCTGATGTGATTAAAAACCGTTAGTTTGCGCATGAGTTTACTCCTTATTCCGGTTGATTCGTTTCACGATTGATTGTCTCATTCTTATGAAGGGTTAGTTTAACTTGAATAAGCTTAGTATCGATATACAGAAATAAATTTAAACGTGATGTACAACCTCTTTATACGACTTTAAATGGGTAACTGTATTTACACAATCAACATCCTTGTGCTTCAAGCACAAAGCAGGCCCAATCAAACTTGAAAATCGTAAGTCGCTCCAATGATTTAAGTAGAATTTTATAAATTCACTTCAATGATTAAGGCCAACAATTCATTCAAGTATTCCGGTAAATATAAATTTGTGATGTACCCGAAAAATTTGTATTTACAACATTGGTTTTTTTCGGCGCGTTTCTGCAGGATCGTGTATATCCTGTATCCGATTTGGTGATGGATACTCCTGAGCATCGGTTTTCTGCCAGGCGATTGAGTTGAGTAATGTTCAAACAGACGATTTTTTAAAAGAGTGACTGGTTTTGAAAAGCCGTGTTTCAGAATTGATATTTACCAAAAAACCGAACGAAAGCAAATCCTTCTACAAAACAGATTAGCCAGAAGAAAAAATCCTATGATTAGTTTAACTTAAGCAGACAGGATTTTCGATGAATTAAGATCTAACATGATCAACATCACTAAAAGATCGAAACAAAAGGTTTTCACGATTTGAACGGAGATTAATATGTCAAACAACCTGGTTAAAGGTAACGGAACACGCGAGAATCCCTGGGTACTGCTCACGCCGCCTGGATCCTCCGAGTTTATTGCATTTCGCGATGATAGCCTGGCGGTTCCGGCACTGGTTGTCCGGGTTGGAAAAACGGAACTCCAATATCATTTGCGATGTATTGAGGATCTGTATGAGATGTTAAAATCCAAAGGAGATTGGGTGTTGCTTGGAAGCGCGGATGAACAAAAACCACCCCAGGATGGCACAATCGAAGCCTGGGGACGCTCACCTGAGAACCCTGTAAAAGGTTGGTATGGTTTAAAGAAAGGCTTGCGCGGTAGGTTTGGTATGTATGTGCCACCCGTTTTGGAAGCTCTTGGATTAGCCGAGTTGGAGCACAACCCAAAAAATAATCGTATGCGAGCAGTGTAATTACACTGGTTAAATTCTTAATAAATCCAAATAGATTCACTTTGAAGATGACCTACGGGGTTACCGCACTTCACACATCAACGCCAGTAAATTATCGTCCGGGTCGCGGAAGAATGCCATCCAGAGATCATGATCCGGCATTTTGGCTACCAGGTTCGGTTTCTCTTCAAATTTCACACCTCGTGCAAAAAGCGTATCATAGGCTGCCTGGATATCGGCTACCTGATAATAAATGATCGAGCTGAAATTTTTGAATTGTTTTTTTGCTGGAGCATCCAACAAGAGGCGAACGCCATTACAGTTAAAAAAACCTAACCCTGGAGGGGCTTTAAAAAGAAATTGCATGCCCAACGTATCGCGGTAAAACGTAATGGCTTGATCGACATCGCTGACCGGTATGGCAATTTGTCCAATCACATCCAATCCAAACTTGATATCCGCTGGATTATTCATTTTTTGCCTCTTTTTTTGTTTTCTGCCATTTGCAAATTTTCCACCACACGAAATTCGACAATTTTCCGGATCAAATCCAGTGGCAGAGGTTGATCGATTGGAAACTGAACCGAACCTTTTGCACCTTCATATTTGGATAATTCGGATTTAAATTTCTCAATTCCACTGGGTGTAGGGTAAAACCCGATATGGTTCTTGTACGCTGCAAAATGTACCAGATTGCTTTTCAGAAAAAAAGTGGGCATCTGATAACTGATTTTTTCCTGAGCATCAGGTGCAGCTGCTTTAATTGTCGCCCTTAATTCCTGCAAAATTTTCTGAACATCTTCCGGGAAAGTGGCAATATATTCATCGATACTGGTAAATCCAATTTTTCTATTGTCCATCACTTCTCCTTTTTCTAATTATATGTAAAAGAATTAGCATAAAAATAAAAATGAGCGTTCTTGTGTGTTCCTGGCGAGTATTGTTAAATTTTTATCCTGGTTCGAGACTCGAAATTACAAGATTTTAGAAACCCGAAATGCGACGATCTTGCGAATTAAGTCATACGGAATGGGTTGATTGATCGGGAACTGCAGGTTGCCTTTAGGCCCAGCGTAGGCTGACAATTCATCCGGAAAGGCTTCGACTACACCTGAAGCGCC
The DNA here is from genome assembly GCA_002841995.1 of Chloroflexi bacterium HGW-Chloroflexi-8. GTDB lineage: Bacteria > Chloroflexota > Anaerolineae > Anaerolineales > Anaerolineaceae > UBA6170. The sequence continues at coordinate 2,859 of PHBS01000068.1, read as the reverse complement.
AAAAATCCCGATGTGTTTTTTGAAAGCGGCAATATAAATTATGCGTTTCCCGTTTAGTTTAAAAGTAGGCATTTGATAACTAATGGATTCCTGAACATCCGGAACTTCGCTATGGATAACCCCCCGGATTTCTTTCAGAATTTCCTGAACCGTTTCGGGAAATGTGGCAATGTATTCATCAATTGAATTAATACCGACCTTTTTATCTTTCACGCGTTCTCCTTTTTTTCTGTGAGTCCAGTAATTGATAATACGCAGCAACCTTTGAATTAATGATGTTTCATCACTCATGAGCAGGCTGATTCGATTGTATGGTGAATCAATTCGCCGAATAAGTCAATTTACAAGGTTTGAAATGGGTCAATGGGAAAAGAATGTCCACAGCAAGCGGTATTCACGTGCCGGCCTTAGAGGTTTTGTGAATCCTGCGAGAACTGAAAGAATCTGATGATTTACCAACAAATCTCATTCTTGGTTTTCATCAATATAATTTAAAAACTCATCCACGATGTGTGGATCAAATTGCTGACCTTTTTGATCGACCAGATACTTTCTTACATCAGTCATCGTCCAGGCAGGCCGGTAAGGTCGATTGGATAACAGAGCGTCATAAACATCTATAACTGAAAAAATTCGGGCAGCCAATGGAATTGCTTCACCATTTCTTCACCGGAAATACCGCGAGGATAACCGCTTCCATCCCAGCGCTCATGGTGACAATAGGGGATATCCATTGCAGGAATCAGATAGTCGATATTCTGTAATAAATTACGGCCATAAGTTGGATGATAGCGCATAATAATCCATTCTTCAGCAGAAAGCGGACCAGGTTTGAGAAGAATATTGTCGGGAACACCGATTTTTCCGATATCATGCAGGAGCGCGCCGCGCTGTGTGTGCAGCAATGCCGTTCCACTGATTCCCAATCGTTTGGCGATGGCAACCGTCAATTCCACAACCCGGCGGCTGTGATCCGCGGTTTCATGCTCGCGCATCTCCAACGCTCGTACCCAGCCTTCCAAAGTGGCAGAGTAAGCTTGCTCAAGCTGTGTATGCGCTAACTCGAGATCGTTTTCTGCTTGCTTCCGCTCCGATATATCTCTGGTGATCGAAAGAATACATTGTTCATGATTGATTTCGATGATTCTAGCAGACATTAAGCCAATACGTTTTGAGCCATCTTTCGATTGAAAAATTGCCTCAAGGTTATTAACCTCACCGTTTTCTAACAGACCTTGTACCAGTGCAGCGCGATCAGCTGGATTTGCCCAAATTTCCAGTTTCAGTGATGTTTCCCCAATGGCATCTTCGCGGGAGTAACCCATGATGTTTGTGAATCCCTGATTGATGTTGATATATGCGCCATCGCTTAACCGATTGATATTAATGGCATCCGGCGAGGTGTTAAATGCTTTTGAAAACATCTCCTCTGAACTGTGCAAAGCTTCCTCGGCAATGATTCTACTGGTGATATCTTCAAAAATTGCGACCATTTTTCCTGGAGAATACTGAAAAGTTTGTACCTCAAACACGCCATGCAGATCTGAATCCTGATAATAGAATTGGTCTTGCTTCCATTGGGTTCCTGATAAAGCAGTTGCACGATAGGCTTGAGGAATTTCTGTCCCGGATAATGAAGGGAATGCATCCAAAATTGGTTTTCCAACCAGTGGCGCATGATCCATCCCAAGAATGTTACAGGCTGCAGGGTTATAACCGGAAAAAACCAATTCGTTTTCATCATTGATACTGTACATATGGATTCCAAGTGGTGTCGCCTCAATAATGTTGCGAAATTTTTTCTCGGATTCAATCAAGGTTTCTTCGGCGATAACCTGTTGGGTGATATCGCGACTTGAAAGTATATATCCATAGATTTCATTTTCCTGATTTATCAGTGGTGAGCCGGATACTTCCATGTGAACATAATGTCCATCAGCGTGTTTTACTTCAAGCCGAACCCTTTTGGGTTGGCGGCTCGTCCGGATTTGTTTTTCAATATCGAGTGCTTTCTGAAGATCGTCCGGATGCACAATATCATAAGCAATCGTGCCAACAAGCAATTCTGGTGTATATCCCAGAGTTGTCAGGTAGGATGGCGATATATAGTTAAACATTCCATCCATGCCCATTTCACATACCAGGTCTGTGGTGTTCTCTGCCAGGCGTGTATAGAGCGATTTCTGCTTTTCTCCAACAACCTCTGCTTGTTCGCGCAGTGTTATTTCCTGTTGAAGTTTTTGATTACCTGTGGACAAGTCCGAAATTACTCTTGTGAGACTGTTATTAAAATACGAAAGCAAAAAAGTAGTCCCTAACAACAGTGAAGATGTGGTGATGATGGCCGGTAACTCAAGAGAGATAATGACTGGCTGAAAATCTGCCCCTATGAGAATGTATCCGGCAATTGAGACAAATGCGACAAACCAGCTGGGCTTGACGCCAAACATCATACTGGTCAACATAATCGCCAGTGTGTAAAAAAGCCCGGTACCGCGAAAACCAGATCCATGAGAAAAGAAAAAACCGGTCAATAAACAAATCAGGACAGGCAAAAAGCGTGCCCATCGCCACCCGTTTTTCTGTGAACCCAAATAGGCAACGGCTGTAGCAACGAAAATTATATAAATCGGGACTGTTTCTGAAAAAAGGAACTTTCTGGTAAAAACACCCAGGATAATGGCGGTCATGGAGATCAGCACCACGAAAAACATGATGCGCACAATGTCCCGCGTCCATTTATCGCACTGCATGACCTGGCTGCTGGATTCTGGAAGCCCGATTAATTTATTCCATAATGCACGAACTTGATCCATATAGTTTCTCAACGATCCACTCATTAAACATGAAAAAATTAAT
>PHBS01000233.1 GCA_002841995.1 Chloroflexi bacterium HGW-Chloroflexi-8 | reverse complement strand
AATATACAAACGCAGATCAACACTGCACATATGGGGTTCGATATGATCCTGGTCCAATGGCGTATTTCTCGGCATCTTTGAAATCCTTTTCCTTATTATATAGGATTATGATTCGTAAGCGTATGTTTACACGAGAAAAAAATGTCTTTACCACCAAAACATGTTGTCCGCTCATTATTCGAAGTTAATCAATTCATGATATATTATAAAAACCATGCTCAATCAGCTTTCACAAATGATCAACCGTTTTTCAAAAACCTGGCTGGTTCTTGTATCACTGTTCATATTTCTATATTTCATCATCTCCATACTGCCAGCCCAATCTGCAAAGGCATCTTCGAACACCGGAAGCGTAAGTTCACCCGACACTAGTTTTTTCTATAGCACCAGGGATCTATATCAGATGGCGGATTCTTACGGTGTTGATGGGCGAGCTGCTTATATCCGTGCCCGTTTCAGCTTCGATCTCATTTGGCCGCTAGTTTATACACTTTTTTTATTAACGGGTATCAGCTGGCTAACTCAACGGGTTCTTTCTCCTGCCAGCCCCTTTCAAATCATAAACCTGTTTCCATTTCTGGCTATCATCTTTGACTTGTTTGAGAATCTTTCAACCAGCTTTGTTATGGCTCGCTATCCAACACTCTCTCCGTTGATCGGTTTTCTGTCACCTCTTTTTTCTGGGCTGAAGTGGATTTTTGTATCCACGAACTTCTTATTGCTTTTGATTTTATGTGCGCTGTACCTAAAAAAGAAATTTTTCTCCAAACAAAAATAAAGCTTCAACCCATTTCATCCTACAGGTACTTGTTTTGTATTTTTCCTTAATTTATACTTCTCAAAAACCTGGAATGGAAAGAGAATAATATGGCCGAGCTTAAAACTGTAAAAAACGATCAACCTGTCGACCTTTTCCTCCAAAAAGTTGAAGATCCTCAAAAACTTCAGGATAGCTATACGATCCTGAAAATGATGGAAGAGATAACCGGCGAAAAAGCAAAGATGTGGGGTGATGCCATTGTCGGTTTTGGTGATTTGCATTACAAATATGCCTCCGGCCGTGAAGGGGATTGGATGTTAACCGCCTTTTCACCCAGAAAACAAAACCTGACCCTCTATATCATGTCTGGTTTTGATCATCATCCGGATTTACTTGCTCGTCTTGGAAAATATAAAACCGGTAAAGGTTGTCTTTATATCAAACGCCTCTCAGATGTGGACCAGAATGTACTCCGAGAATTGATCCAAGAATCTGTCGATTTTTTGAAAAAAAACGGATTCGGTAATTTTTAAATATTTTCTTCGAAAAAAGCTTCTTCCAATAGTGCTTCGATAGCATATCCTGATTCAATTTACACCAGGAAGTACTTGCGCACCCGGGAAAATTCAAGACCGGTAAAGATTGTCTGAATATCAAAAGCCAATCCGATGTTGATTTGAATGTGCTTCGTTAATTAAACCAAGAATCCCTTCAAATCGTTCTTATCCAAAATCTGGAAATCAAAAAACATTCCAGTCATAATTTCTCACATTTTTTTAATTGGATTGCCAGAAGGAGGTTTTGAACTATTCGGTAATTTTCCCACTACGCAAATAAACCCTTTTTACTCTGGGCAATAGGGACGTGGTCACCTCATAATTAATGGTCCCTGCCAAACGACCAATCTCTTCTGCCCGAATAGTGGCGTTGCTCTGACACCCGACAATTACAACCTCATCATCTTGCTTTACATCTGGAATTCCAGTGATATCTACTACGAATTGATCCATACAAACCCGCCCAAGAATAGGAGCGCGTCTTCCGTGGATCAACACCGATCCTTTATTTGAAAGAATTCGATGGAAACCATCGCCATATCCAACTGGCACCAGGGCTGCTAAAGTAGGCTTCTCCGTGATGGCAGTTCGTCCATAGGAGATACCTGCCCCGGCTGGTAGCTCGCGAACCCGGCTGACCCGACTCTTCAAGCTCAAAGCTGGTTGGATTTCAAAAACAGGTGACCATTCATCCGATGGATCCAATCCATACATTGCAATTCCAATACGAACAGCATTAAAGTGAGCTTCAGGAAGTCGCATTGTGGCGGCGCTGTTGGCTGCGTGCAAGATGGGAATCCGAATTTGATTTGCCTGCAGTGCTGCCACCACTCCATTGAATTCCGCTAATTGGCCGCGCACAAAAGTCTGATCAATCCAATCTGCGGTGGCAAAATGAGTGAAAAGACCTTCCAAATGAAGACCCGCTAGTTTTATAATCTTTTTTGCGAAATCTGTAACCTCAGAAGGCAATAAACCGTAGCGATTCATACCACTATCAACTTTGATATGAACTGGAATCTGTGTCCCGTTTAAGACAGCCTGAGCGGAAAGACTTTCGGCAAATTCCAGGGTTATCAGGCTTGGTGTTAGCTGCCATTCAACAATTTGTGCTGTTCCACTGGCAGGGGTGTAGCCCATAATAAGAATTGGTGCATGGATCCCGGCCTGACGCAGCTCAATTCCTTCGATCATTCGATGAACTGCCAAGCGGGTGGCGCCTGCCTGTAAAGCAGCCCGGGCAAC
>PHBS01000067.1 GCA_002841995.1 Chloroflexi bacterium HGW-Chloroflexi-8 | reverse complement strand
GATCCCAATACAACAAATCCGGCACGCGCGTGGCACACAAATCGCCAACCCCCACGCAGATGTAAGCATTCTCGTCGTAAACCGTCAGGAATTCATCCAAGCTAGAATTATCACCTTCATTTTCAAAACCAAAACCCCACACTTTTGGATAATCGGTCGCCAGCCGAAACGGGTTACTGACATACCAGATATCCCCATTGGCAGGTCGGATCCATTCATCCGCGATCAACCAGCGCCACTGAATATTGAGGGTCTCAGCCGGTAAACCACCCACCACCACCGGGGTCTCACGCGTCAAAACCGGCAAGCGCACATCGATCCAATTGCCGGCCGGATCCCAATTGACCAGATCGGCCTCATACTTCACGAACATATCCACATCATTATAGATCGTGTAAGGTGTCAGATCCACATGGATAAATTCATGCAAATTCGTCCCAAAAATCCGTACCACATTGGGGGGATCCGGCTGAAAGTAATTGTCGCTTTCACGGTACACCAGCGAAGGAAAAGGCTCTGCCGGGTCCTGCGCACCGATGGCGAGTTCTCCAATGGGTGAACGCAGGAAGAATTCCATTTGCTTGTACGTGCTGCAAATATCCTGAAAGCAGCCCGGATACGTCGCCGTCAGCCCGTCATGACCGACCGGGTCAATCGTACCGGAACCCACATAGGATGGATAGGCCTTGCAAAACGGGCAATTATCCACCCAAATTCTCATCTCCTCCCCATACGGTACCTGCAGGTTCGAAAAGCTATAACTGCCATCCGCCAGGGTCTGCGTGGTGTAGGTAGTCGTCCCGGCGATCAACTGCACCTCCACCCCCTCACGCGGCGTTCTGGGGTCCAGATACCTGCCGTCATAGACGTGGCCGCTGAAAGAAACGTGCGGCAGGATAGCGCTTTCCTCCGTGTACGTCATCGAAGTCCAGGTCACCGGCACATTGTTGACTGCATCGCCCGGGAACATGCGGTCATCGCCCGCGCCATCAAACTGAATGTGACCAAACGCCACCCCATCGGTTTGGGTCCATTCCCCCAGGCGTGTTTTGGCAACCCGATACTCCCGGCAGCGATCCGTGAATTCCCCGTGACATGAAGAAGATGTGACCACCTGCCAGCCTGTATTGGAACAAAACATGGTCGGGCAGATTACCCAGTTGCCAGCCCCATCCCCATAACGCAGATCCGGCGGCAGCGACAAATCAAAGAAAGAGCGCACCTGAATATCATTGGTCTGAATCAGGGCCTCACGAGAATAATTGTTATCCAGGAACAACCCCACCCAGCTATCCACCGGTTCTGGAAACGGATAGGACGTGGAATAATAACCCACGTGCAAATCTGTATCGGTATGCACAAAGTAAGCCACTGCGTCCTGCTTATAATTGGCATAGCGGTATCGGATAATGGCGCGCTCCGCTCCGGCAAATTCACTGGCTTCGTCGATATTCCCATCCATCACGGGCACGGCAGCCGCTTTGGGCACCACCAGCCCGGTCGGCAGAATGCCCAAACCATTGGCATACGAAGTGTTGTCCACCCCATAACCAATCAGTTCCGGCGTGCTGTTCAGCAGCGTTTCCGGGCTGGACCCATTGGCAAAGACAGCCACCAGGCCGGTGCCGGCGCGAATTTCCTCAAACATGCCATCGCGGATCTGCTGCTCGGTGCGGGCAACCGACCACAGGCGGATTTCATCCAGACTGCCGCCAAAATAAACCCCAAATTGCGGGTCAAAACCGATCCGCAGACGGGTATGGGGAAAAGTGGACATATTTGAAAGCGCATACCAGCCCGCCAGGTAGCCATCCATATAAAAACTGACATGCGCGCCATCATAACTGGCCGCCACATGCGTCCACAAATTGTTCGGGATGCTATGTTCGGTCATCACCGCCGCCGAGCCATCCCGCGCAAAACGCAACTGCGGGCAGACCCCAAACCAGAACGAACCGGGCAACTCATTGGTCAGGATGGTCATACAGCCGGCCAGCGCATCCCGCCGCACCCAGGCTTCCACCGTCATAGACTGGCCAAAGTTGAAGCGACCCTCATTGCTGTAAATCACCTGTGAGTTGTAAGGCGACTCGAACAGCGTACTGCGCACCACCGGCGGCGGCCAGCCATCCTTGGGAGGGTCCAGCTGATAGTCCGGCGAAGTGACAGCCTTCGCAACCGGAATGGCATGCGGGGCATTGATGACACCCGGAAGCGGCGATTTCGCAGCCACAGCGGGCAATGCCAGGTTGACAAGAACAGACATCGTTACAGCCAGCGCCAAACAAACCTTTTTCGCGTTCATAATCCCCATCCCTGTTGAAATTAAAGCAAAAATAATGGAAAACCGAAATAGCTGGAATGCCATTCATTCTCTTGCGGCTGGCGATCAATTGATGGGTAAGCGGTGGAAATGGAAAAGAATGAATCAAATGCAATTGTCTACACAAATATGATACGTAATTGATAAATGGATGTCAAGAAGGGGACGGAGTAGGGGAATGATGGAGGAAAGAGGTTGCCCTGGAAATAAATTTGGACCAATTTGGAAACAAGCGGATACAGAGAGTGGCGATTATATCCTTTTGCCGGATGGGGAATGCGATGGAACTCAATACACGGAAAAGAAAGAATTAATCGACCTCTCGGCTTACTTCCCGGAGCCCGTTTTCACGCGCTATTTTTGGGTGGAGAGGGAGTAGGTTTAGCGTGATTAAATCAAAGATAGCGATCTATACACGGACAATGGCAAGCCAGTACGAGATAAGGATTTTGGTTTGATTTTTCGTTTACAAAATTTCTTGTACAATAAAAGCCATTGACCCGTTAATTAAATGTCTGGTTCGGTTAACCACTTATGGTAATCAATAATTTCACTTGAGGGACTTTTAATTAAGAAACAAATTATTTTGGAGTGGGAAATGAATGGACATACTTTATTGACTTATAGTACTATATATGATACTATCTTGGTGCAGGATGACTTAAAAGGAGAAACTTTACCGCCGCATCCTGTCCAAACCAAAGGACCTTCGTTTTGACGAATTGGAAAAAGTGCTTTTGGATTGTGGTTATCACCTGGATCACCAAACCGGTAGCCACTGTGTATATACAAAACCGGATTCATATCCATTGACCATTCCCAGAAAAACACCTGTCAAAAGCTACCTGATTGATCAAGTACTGGATTCAATTAGCGATTTCCTGGAAGACCAACTTTAAAAAAAAGAGCGTGCAGTATGGAAAAAAATCTTGAATATTTTTTAAATCTTCCTTATACCCGGGAACTAAGCCCTGAGCCTGAAGGCGGTTGGTTTATTCGCATTAAAGAACTCCCAGGATGTATGAGCCAGGGAGATAATGAAGAAGAGGCTTTGGATATGATCAAAGATGCGATGCGGGGGTGGTTGGAAGCCGAAATCAAAGCTGGATCCGAAATCCCCGAACCACGTAAAGAATCCGATTTTAGCGGCAAGTTCGTTGTACGCGTCTCAAAATCATTACATAAGAAGATCTACGAAGCGGCCAATGCAGATGGGGTCAGCCTGAACCAATGGATCAACACATCCCTGGCAGAAGCAGTTGGGGGAAGGTGAAAAACAAAGGCGTATAATTAATAGATAGAAAAAGAGTAGACAAATACAAATACAATCAGGGAGGGAAAATGAGATTTGGACCAACTGAATTTATTATGATTTTTTTATACTGCATCGTGCCACTATTATTAATTTGGGTTGTTGTTGCGATAGTCAATCACTCCAAAAAGAATAATAAGAAATGTCCATATTGTGCTGAGGCAATCCAAAAAGATGCAATTGTATGTCGATTTTGTGGGAAAGAATTACAGAAAACTGAAGAAGAAAACTAATCTATCAATAATTACTCGCCAAACCCAATATATCTCTTGGTTTATCGCCGTCAATAAATTTCAGAACACCTTGCTCTGGTGTGAAATTTGGCAATTTTAGCAAATCTCCTGAATACGGGTATTTCGCCCCGGGATTTAGGTAAAGTGTAAGGTCCGATTTCAAGTAACCCCAAGGATTTGCCATTGTTGTCAACAAAACACCACTTAGGCGCTGATTGTCATTTTTCAGAAATACACCATCTCTTTTTCTTCGGAATTTTGGTTCTTCTTTTTTATGAGATTCAAAAATAAGTTGCTCTGTTCCAAATAATGCATCAATGATCTCCTGGACTGAGCAAGACGGAGCGATTGTATTAATCGCAAGGAGGAATGGTTTATCTAGTTTTTTATATGCCTTAATTTTTCTTCTTATCGTATTGCGAATTCTTTGTTCTATATAATCGAACCTTGCTTCATTATTTTGAATTAATACAAATTTTTTTGATTCCACTAATTTTGGAAAAACTGTAATTTCCAAATGGAACTCATCAAAATCTTTTTTCCAGGTTGGCAATTTATCTAGATTGGAAGTTTTGTATACACTAAGAACCGATTCATAATCTAAGTTTTTAATAAACTCCTGGATTTCCAATTTAATTTTGCTGATTTTAAACGAAAGTGGCACGTATCCAATGGGAGAAATGGATATGAAGAATTTTGAAGACTCAATTTCGTTTAACTTGTCAACTAAATTAGCCAATCTTACTTGGGCTTTTCTTTCCTCAACTGAGTTTTCATTAGACAAAACTGCTTCCAGAAAAAACTCTTCTTCATCTTTTTTGACCAAAAAATCTGGGCGCTCGAAGTCGTCTTCATTTATTTTTTGATGTATTTTGACGGAATAGCCATATTTCAATAAAATCTCATGGATATATAGTTCAAAAAATGCGGATTGGAACTGCTCATCTTTGTCATCACGCAATCTGGAACTTAATTCTTTCTTGTGTTCTTCAGGAAAATGTGAAAACCACTCATTTATGATCTGACGAAATTCTGCAAATTGCGGCAAGGCTGACCGATTAAGAAATTTGTATATTCCTTCACTATTCTGTGAATAATTAAGATCAACTCGGTCAAATGACTGAAAAACCATATATCGTCCCCTTAATTTAAAGAAAGGAAAAAATTAATCTCCCCATACTCGATTGATAACTTTACGTATTTTTTCTTCAAGCAAAAAGATCATCTTTTTATTGGATTCTATTACCGATGACTCATAATCAATGTTTGATTCAATTTTCTTTTGTAGCTCAATAGGTAAATGGGGGAGTTGAATTTTTTCTATGGCTGAGCGATTAATTGAAGGAAACACAGCTCCGGAGTTTCCAGTTATTTCTTTCTCTTTTGATCTAATAAAATAAAAAAGAAACATTAAAGAAATTTCAGATTTATGTGGCCTAATTGCCGCCAAACCTCTACCAATACAAATTTTTTGAGTCGCGATATTTATTGGTCCAACGGGTGCTCTAACAGACATTAAAATATCACCTTTTTCAGCAATCTTTGTAATCTGGGTCGTCCATTTTTTGGGTTCACCTATATAAGTATTCGTGAATTCAATTTTTCCTTGATAAAAGGGTAAACCTTCTCCTATTTCGTTATAATATTTGCCTTCAGGGGATTGACCAGAAAGAACTTCACAAACATCCCCCAACTTCACCATCTCCCAAGCATCAACACCGGCTTCTTTTCTGGCTTCTTCCAGCTCAAGCTCGATATTCGGTTTCCAGTTTTCAACGACCATGCGTGCCCCGTCGATGATGCGCTGATAGCTTTCGATCTCTGCCACAATCTCCCCTTGTTCATCAATGGAAGGAAGGGGAATCTCTAAATTTTTCATAAACTCAAAATTTACCCTAGGAAGTTGAGCTCCACCCAACCCTACCAACACTTTAGAATTAAAGATTTGTGAACGAAGAATCTCGTATAAAAACCTCTTATCTGTATTCTCTTTATGTCTTAAGACATAAATATCTGTCGAACAAATTCCAGAAATATTCGCTAAAAACACTTTATTTAAATTTGGTCTTAATTTTCCATATAGAACATCGCCTTTATTAAATCTTGTTTTTGCACTCTTAATTACTTCATAACTAGATGTAATTTCACCTATAAGATTTCCTTTATTTGATTCGATATTTTCAAGACCTATATAATTGACCTCTCCGCTAAAACTTGAAGGATCAACATTATCTGAAATTTTTTCGCACAATTTTTCTAGTTTTATAAAAGGATATTTTGTTTGTGTTTTTTGAATTTTTTCAAAATACCTTTGCCCTGTCAGGTTATATTCTCCATTCTCTGCGAGCTCTTCCTTGTGAACCAGCAAACAATTCTCATCTAGAATAATCTCAGATCCGTCATTCACAGATCGCTGCCAGGATTTCATCAGTTCTAATGCTTTAGGTAAATCATTCTTCCCAATTTCTCTTCTCTGTGCTCCTAAGCCAAAGCCATCATTTTCCACTTTGACGAACAAGATTTTGTCGGTTTTCTTTGCCAGCACTTTATCCAGGAACAAAATCGAAGTCTTGACACCCGCGTAGGGATTAAAAACTCCTGCCGGAAGAGACACCACTGCCCACAAGAAATCTTTCTCCACAAGGTATTTGCGCAGTTGTTTATACGCCGTTCCGGATTGGAAGATGATTCCTTCCGGCACGATAATTGCTGCCCTACCATTCGGCGTGAGGTGCTCAGCCATATAATCGACAAACAGTACTTCGCTGCGTTTGGATTGGACAGAGAAGTTCTTATGCGGCCGAATACCCCCAGTCGGGCTCATGAAGGGCGGATTGGCCAGAATCACATCGGCATACTCATGCCAGCGATCCTCACTGGTCAATGTATCGTATTCATAAATCTGCGGGCTGACAAAACCATGCAGGTACATATTGACCAAGGATAGACGGACCATATCCGGCGAGATATCATAGCCTTTGAAATTTTCCACCATCCGTTTGCGTTCATCTACGGTAAATAGATCACCCAGTGTCTTTGCGGTATTAGCCTGTCGTATGTGCTTATAAGAGGAAATGAGAAACCCAGCTGTTCCACAGGCGGGGTCCAGGACAGTCTCATTCTTTTTCGGATCCACTACCTGTACCATGAATTCGATAATATGACGCGGCGTACGGAACTGTCCGGCATCGCCCTGCGAGCTGAGGACCGAAAGCAGGTATTCAAAGGCATCCCCCAGACGTTCGGAATGGTCATAATGAAATTCGTTGATCACCTTCAAAAAGAGCTTGAGTGTTTCCGGATCTCGGTAGGGAAGATAAGCATTCTTGAAAATATCGCGGAAAAGCTGCGGCGCTCCCGGGTTCTCATTCATGCGAGTAATGGCTTCGGAATAGAGCGCCAACAGATCATACCCACCCAAGCGCGGGTCAAACATCTTGCTCCAGGCATATTTTTCAAATTCGCCGGTAAAAAAACTGGCATTACCACCCATTTCCAGAGATTCCTGGTCCATATCGTCCATAAATTTATAAATCAAAGCGATGGTGATCTGTTCCACCTGGGCTTGGGGGCTTGGAATTTTACCTACTAAAATATCACGGGCGGAATCGATGCGCTGCTTGGTACCATTATCTAACATGCATTACCTCTAAATCATTGGGGATGGGATGGAAATATTTTTTCACGCAAATTGATTGAGCGGAACATAGTCTTTGATGTACTCAGGGATCAACTTGCGTAAAGGTGCCGGGATCTTCCGGAAAGCCTCACCATTGGGATTAATGTTTAAGTTGGCGAAATTGCCACTCTCCACGATCTTGCGAAATTCCTCGTCCAGGACATAGGCTTTAAAAACTGTTTTTGTGGACGCCCAAACATCTTCACCCGGCATATAACGGCTGTCAAATTTGTCGAATTCATCATCCAGAAACTCGTTTTTATCTTTGATGTAAGGCACCTGTCCAAAAATGAATTCGACCATTTCGCGCAGGGGGACACGCCGGTCACTGTGAATTGCCTTGCGTAATTTATCAAGATCGAAATAGTCCTCCGGTTTATTAAAATAGGTCTTTTCAATATGATCGGCTGCAGCATCCAGTGCGCCAGCCTGTACTTTTTGGATCACCTGGGAATCGTTCTTGATTTCTTCTTCAAAACGTTGGAAATACATACGGTCGATACGCATGCCTTCTGCGCCAACTTCGGCTATCGAAAATCTGGAGATTTTGTCCGGGAGTATGCTTTCATATTCAAATATTGGTGGCGGTGGTGGTGGTGGGTCGAAACCACCCGAAGATTCGCGCGGAAGTTTCAGGACCTCATCGTAATTAAATTCCTTTTCAAAATATTCGCAATTGGCAAAGAAATCAAAAAGCTTATATTTGTCTTTATTCTTCTCGCCTACTGCTATACGTATGCTTGGAGAAACAATCAACCTGCTGAAATCGTGCGTTCGGGTACCACGGCCTTTGATTTGGATAAAATCGGTCGGTGAGAAAATGGGACGCATCAGGCATAGATTAAGAATATCTGTGCAATCGTAACCGGTGGCCATCATACCCACCGTGACAGCCACGCGGGTCTTACTGGTGCGGTAGTTAGGATCCGATTCACTGTGCCCGGAGAGCTTATTACTGGCAAAGTTAATCGTCATTTGCTGAGCACCTGGAATGGCGGAAGTAACCTGCAAAGCAAAATCGGAGTTGTATTTACCGGGGAAGCGTTTGTGTGCTTCTTCATTCAAAATTTGGGCAACCTTAGCGGCATGGTTTTGGCTGACACAAAATACAATGGTTTTGCCAATTTCACCGTTGATCGGGTCTACCAGGGCGTGATCCAGAAATGTCTTGCAAAAAACGTTATTGGTATTTTCGGAAAAGAATCGATGCTCAAAATCCCTTCCAACAAATGTTTCTGGTTGCTCTTTTCCCTCTTCTGTCTCAGTAACCACAGCATAACCCTTATCAGAAAGGAGTTGCGTGGTGATATCCGTACGGGCATCCACGACGACAGGATTGATCAAATATCCTTCGCGGACACCGTCCAGAAGCGAATATCGGAAGGTGGGGGAACCATTTTCGCAGCCAAATGTGCGGTATGTATCCAGAAGGGCACGGCGCTCTAATTCGCGCGGATCCTGATTGTTGATGTCTTTCCCCAGATTCTTCAGGTAATCCTTCGGCGTGGCGGTTAGACCAAGTTTGTAACCAATAAAATATTCAAAGACAGCGCGGGCATTTCCACCAATACTGCGGTGGGCCTCATCGGAGATGACCAGGTCGAAATCATCCGATTTGAAAAGACGTTTGTAGCGGTTCTTGGCCAAAAAGGTCTGGACAGTTGAGACAACGATCTCTGCATGACGCCAGTCATCGCGCCTTTCCTTATATATGACGCATTTGTAATCATTTTTGAGATATTGCTTGAAAGCCTTGTCTGCCTGTACTTCCAGCTCCAAACGATCCACCAGGAAGAGAACACGGCGGGCATTACTGGTGCGCAGGAATAACTTGATAATGGCGGCTGAGACCAGGGTTTTGCCAGTGCCGGTTGCCATTTCAAAGAGGAAGCGATCTTTGTTTTTCTTGACTTCACTTTGCACCGCTTGGACTGCCTTGACCTGGTATGGCCTTAGAAAACGAAGGTTGTTGCGTTGGATGAAATCCGGGCGGGTGAATAGATCCAGCCAACTGGCATCGCGGGCGTAATCAGGTTTTTGTGTTTGGACAATATAATCCGATTCGACGATTTCACGACCCAGGGCAGTTGGATCTGGTTGAAATTTTTTAAAACTCTGCACTTCTTCCTGGCGTGGAAAGACCGAGATAAGGCGCGGATTACCGATTTTGATATCCCAAAAGTAATGTTGATTGCCATTGGAAAGGATCACAAAACGGCAGTTTTGTGAATTGGCGTATTTACGGGCTTGTTCCTTGCCAATGAGCGGGTTTTTATCTTCTGCTTTTGCTTCCAGGGTGATGAAGGGGAAGCCATTGGGATCCAGAAGCAGGAAGTCGATAAAGCCTTTGGCTGTCTGTTCAAAGTCTTCACCCAGGTCATCGTACGATTGGCGGGTGAGCTTGACGTGGTTTTCCAGAAGAACGTTGGCTGGTCCCTGGTCGGAATCAAAAAATCGCCAGCCGGCTTCTTCGAGTAGTTTATTGATTTTGATGCGTGCTTTTGCTTCTTTGTCCATGCCTTACATCATCCGTGATGAACCCACCTCAATCCAGGGGCATAAGAAGAGTATACAATAAAAAGGGGGGATAAGCGTAGCACAATTATTTATCCTTTCAAATTTGTATGGGAATAATATTTTTTTGTGAAGAATTAAATGCTATACTATTTGCATAATATATAAATTGAAGAGGGGGATTTTTATAGAAAATATAAATGAATAACTTCGTTGGTCAACCGCTCATGACAATTGATTCATAATATTGAGGTAACATGAAAAAGTGTCAGTATTGTGCCGAGGATATACAAGAGGAAGCGATTTTTTGTCGTTACTGTGGTAGAGAGTTAGCAACAGGGGTAATTAAAAATCAAGAAATCAATAGGCTTGAAAAAACCGAGAATCCGCCTGATTCTGGAGCAAATGCATTGGCTGGTATTTCCATGGTTTGTGGCGTTATCGGTCTTATAGTGTTCGGAATTCCACTTGGGATTATCGCAATTTTATGTGGAATTCCAGCATTATCAAAAGGCGCAAAAAGTGCTAAAACCGGGATTATTTTAGGAATAGTTGATATAGTCCTCGCTATTTGTATCTTGACTGGCATGACTCAAAATCTTTTTTAATGGATTGTCCCCAAATCTGTAAAATGATTATTCTTGATTTTGAATCCTAAAAATGTTAAACTGGCTCCAAATTAAAAATTTGCACTTCAGGTGGATATATAGCAAATTCCTAATTTTTTTATATTCTTATTTAAGCAGTTGGTCGTAATTTAATTATTTTAGAGGAGGCAGAAGATGAACCCATTTTTTTTAAACATTGGAAGGAAACCGTGGCTAGTGCTCGTAATTTTAATTTTATTGTCAATTGCATGTGGAACAAGTACAAGCCCCGCTCTTATTGCAACAAGTGTACAAAATAACCAATCTCAGAGCGAAGAAACTGAAAGCAAAACACCTGATTCCCAAACAAACCCAACTCAAGCACCCACAGCAGTTGTTCTTCAAACTTATAAGGTTGGAGATGTAATCTCGATTGGTGACCATAATTTGATGGTTCTTGGTTGGGAAGTTGTACCTGGGAATGACTTCAGTTCGCCAGAAGAAGGGAAAAAATTTGTGGCAGTTGAACTTCTCATCGTCAATAATGGTTCAACACCTATCTCCGTTTCGACTTTATTACAAATGAGCATGAAAGATGAAACCGGGCAAAAATATGATACCGATTTTATGGCATCGAGTGTGAGTAAGAATTCAAATCTTGATGGCGAGTTAGTATCAGGTGAAAAAATTCGGGGAAAGGTGGGTTTTCAAATTGCTGAAGAAGCCCAGGGATTACAATTCGTCTTTGATGATAGCGTTTGGGGTACTGGAAAAATCTTTGTGGAATTAGGAGATGAAGCGATCACTCTTGATCCTCCAGCAGAATTAGTCGGTGAATCAGTATTGCAAACCTATAATATTGGCGATGTTATTGAGTTAGGAAAAACAACTATTACTGTAAATAATGTAACATCCCCAGTTGGAGACCAATTTACTAAACCAGATGATGGCTATAAATTTCTTATAGTTGACCTTACAATTGAAAATAAAGGAACAGAAGCTATTACCGTATCAACATTATTGCAAATGGCTGTAAAAGATTCTAATAGTTACAAATACGGCGTCGATTTAATGGCTTCTACTGTATCAGGTGGAACCACTCCTGATGGAGAAATTGCTCCTGGAGAAAAAGTAAAAGGTCAGGTAGGGTTTCAAGTCCCTGAAAATGCGAGTGGTTTGCTTTTTGTTTTTGACGCTGATGTCTGGGGAACTGGTAAGGCATTTATATCTTTGCCTTAATAAGAGAACAATAAATTACGGCTTTTCTGAGATAGAAAAGCCGTAATTTATATAATTTTTACTTGATTGAAAGCGTAAACCACATAATTAATTTTCCCCAAACTTACTATTTGCCCAAAAATTTCGAATTCACCAAATCGCGAGCCATACAAAAACTTGGCAAATACCTGGATTCGTTTCTTTCCCCCGACTTCCTGAACTTCGACGACAACACCCAAACTATCACCTACACAACCGAGCGCCTGATCCCATCTCCTCGCACCTCCCGCTCACGGGTCATGCTGCTGTTCTCCAACCCACACCCGCATTCCATCCGGCAGGGCATGTTCCTTTCCCCTAACACCCGCGGACAGGAGAACCTCTTCTGGCCGGTCATGGAAGCTGCAGGTTGGCTGCGAATCCCAAAAATAGACCGAACACCATCTGAGAAGCTGGCCGAAATTTGCCTTAACGTCGCCTACGAGGGACCCTTTGAGCTGCTCTTCTATACCTATTATGCGTTCCCGACCGATTACCCGGAAGATATCCGCAGCATATTCGGTAAGGAATTTTTTAATCAAACCATCCAACCGGAAGCAGCGGATGAATTCCGGAAGACGATCCGTGAAGAAGACGTGCAGGCGGTGGTCACTTTCAATAAGGGCATTTTCAACCTGGTGGCGGAGGAGAAGATCGATCTACCTATCGAAAAACTTAAGGCAGGTGCGCTGATACAAAGCAAAGTCAAAGACGTGGAAGTATCCTTGCCCCTTTACCTGACCTTCCCAACCGGCTGGCGATACGATAAAGAATACTTCGCCCTGCGCACATCCAGCCTCGAGAAAATCAAGGTTGCCATTGCTTTGGGTTTTTAAGAAAGCCTAGATACTTATACCCGAGCGAGGGTAATCGGGCTTATGATTCACATGTGGAGGAAAAATTGTGCTTTTAGTGAAAGGGGCAATAATTCTTTACATAAGCTTTAGAAAGGCTTTAGAGTCGCTTTAACCTGATCGGATAAACTTGAGTCATACATTTAGAAAAATAATATCTGACAGGAGAAATAAAAGATGAAGAAAACTTTAATAATTGTGACCACCGTGGTCGCTGGAATCATTATCAGCGCAATGATTTTTGGTGCAGGCCTTTTTGTTGGCCGCGCTAGTTTTGGGTTTGCTGCTAATAGCCCAACAGGTATGATGAGCCGTGGTTTCATCGACAATAACCGCGCTTATGGCATGATGGGCAATGGCTACAATGGCTACAATGGCTCCGGCGGCTTTGGCATGATGGGCAATGGCTACAATGGCTCTGGCGGCTTTGGCATGATGGGCAATGGCTATAATGGCTCTGGCGGCTTTGGCATGATGGGCGGATTCGGGGCTGGCGATAACAGCAATGTCGAACCAATCAGTATCGACCAGGCGAAACAAGCTGTGGAGAGTTACCTCAGCCAATTGGATAACGCCGACCTGGCATTAACAGAAATTATGATCTTTGATAATAATGCCTATGCGCGAATAACCGAGACAAGCACCGGAATTGGCGCAATGGAACTATTGGTGGATCCGAACAGCCTGTCTGTATTCCCGGAGTATGGTCCAAACATGATGTGGAATTTGAAATATGGACACATGAGCGGCAATGGTATGATGGGCGGAATGATGGGCAATGCTTTTAGAAATTCCGCTTCCCCATCTGCAACAATGACGGTAACCTCTGAAGAGGCTGGTGCAATTGCCCAGAGCTATTTGGATGAATATTATCCTGGCTACACGGTCTCACAGGAGCCAGACGCTTTTTACGGTTATTACACACTCGATATTCTAAAAGATGGCGAGCCTACCGGAATGTTGAGCGTTCACGGTTTTAGCGGGCAGGTATTTTTACACACCTGGCACGGCACTTTTATTGAGATGTTTGAGTAAAGCGCTTTCATTCTTAGTAAACCCGGGGACCGGTGCTGGCACCGGTCCTTATTTGTATGTAAAATAGTTTAACAATTAAATGTGTTTTTTTGAGTTGGAAGGAACGTATTGTGCCAAGCGCGAAAATTCTGTTAATTGATGATGAGCCTTCGATCCATGCGGTGGTAACTGCCTATTTGCTGGCTGAAGGCTACGAATTCTTATCGGCTATGGATGGGCCGGGAGGGTTAAATGCTGCCAGAACGTTTAAACCGGATATTATCGTTCTGGATGTGATGCTGCCGGGCATGGATGGAATTGAGCTGCTGGTGAACCTGAGGCGCGAATCAAATGTTTATGTGATCATGCTAACAGCGCGCGCCGAGGAAACTGACAAGATTGTAGGTCTTTCCGTTGGCGCAGACGATTACCTGACAAAACCTTTCAGCCCTCGCGAATTGATTGCCAGGATCAAGGCAGCCTTGCGGCGGATCCAGAGTGTGAACAATCCTAACGATACTGCCTCCGTGCTGAACTTTCCACACATTCGTATTGATCCTTCCGCCCGCAGGGTTTGGGTCAATGACAGTTTGATTGATCTCACATCCGTTGAGTTTGATCTTTTGCTTGTGTTCGCGCAACATCATGGTATGGTCTTAAGCCGCGAACAACTATTGGAAAAAACCTGGGGCTATGACTATTTTGGTGATACCCGGGTGGTGGATGTTCACCTTGGTCATGTCCGACAAAAATTGGGGGATGATCGTTTTATCGAAACCATCCGCGGGGTTGGCTACCGGTTCGAAGATAAATAGGGGCTGCTATGTTGAGATTTTTCCGTTCCCATTTGGCCTGGAAAGTATTTCTTTCTTATGTGGTTGTGGTTTTGGTCGGTGTAATTGTACTGGCGAGTGCAACCAGATTCTCTGTACCGGCGGCATTTGATCGGCATTTGGCCGGGATGAGTGCCATGATGTCGGGTGATACGATGATGGGTGATGCACAACCTTTGGAGTTGGAACTTTTTTCCAATTATCAGGCGTCAGTTACCGAAGCGCTTTCCCTGGCAACTGCGGCAGCTTTAATTGCTGCAGTGTTGGCCAGTTTTTTTATTAGCCGGCAGGTTGTAGGCCCGGTTCAACAGATGATGGAGATCAGCCACCGGATTGCAGATGGGGAATACGAGGAACGCCTTAAAATCTCCGGCAACGTGCAAGCGAATCAACTGGATGAGTTGGATCAACTTGCGCTCACTTTCAATCAGATGGCAGACAAACTTGAAAAAACTGAAAACATGCGCCGCCAGTTGATTGGCGATGTGACGCATGAACTACTCACGCCGTTGACGGCGATCAAAGGGTATATGGAAGGGCTAACGGATGGCGTCCTGGCGGGTACTCCGGAAACTTACCAACAGGTTCATTCAGAGGCTGACCGGTTGCAGCGATTGGTGAATGGTCTGCAGGAATTAAGCCGCGTGGAGGCTGGAGCTTACCAACAACGGCTTGAATCCGTTTCTGCCTACGATCTGGTCGAAACCGTCGTAAGTCATCTCAGCCGTCAGTTTGAAGAAAAAGGGATCAGACTGGGCATAAAGCTGGATGAGGGTCTCCCGAATGTAACTGCGGATAAAGATCGAACCATACAGGTGATCACCAACCTGGTCGGTAATGCCATGCAATATACCACGATGGGTGGAAGCGTGGTCATTACTGCCACAACCGTAAAATCTGATGTTGTTTTTTGCGTAACCGATACCGGAATTGGTATTGCGGCTGATCAATTGTCTTTTATTTTTAATCGGTTTTACCGAACCGATAAATCGCGGGCACGCGTAAGTGGTGGTAGTGGAATTGGGCTAACGATTGCCCAAGCGCTGGTCAAAGCACAGCATGGACGTATTTGGGCAGAGAGCGCGGGCGAAGGGAAAGGTAGTTCTTTTTTCTTTACTTTGCCGGTGGTTGCAGAAAAGCAATAATATTGCTTGGATGATCTTTACCATAACTTTACATTTGCTTTAATGCTCCTTTATTCCCACTGGTTATGATTAGAAAGTAAGAACAAAACAAAAATTATTTGAAAGGCGGAGAAACTCCGCTTAAAGGAAGGTTTATAATGATGGGTAATTTTGGATATGGTGGTATGGGTTGGATCGGAATGATCATTGGTCTGGTGATTTCGATCACCTTGATTGTTGGGCTGGTCATCTTGATCGTTTGGGCTGTTCGGCGAATAGGTGGAAATACTACTCAAATCGCTTCACAGATGGGTATTGGTCAGTCTGCCAAAGATATTGCACAATCGCGTTATGCCAGAGGTGAAATTAGCCGCGAAGAATATCTGAATATTATTTCAGGTTTAGCACACTAAGAAAGATGTGTCGTCAAGGAGCTTGATATGATGATAGGAATGTTGTTTTTTTGGATCGTCGTGATTGGCCTGGCAGTTTTGTTGGTACGCGGACTTTTCCAGACGAATGGCGCCAGCGGAATGAATCAGCAATTTTCTGCCCGAAACATTCTCGAACAGCGCTACGCCAGGGGTGAGATCAACCAGGAACAATATAAATTGATGTTGGAAGACATTTCGTAAGAAACTTTGATTTTCAAGAAAGCAGTCCATTTAACAGATGGGCTGTTTTTTTAATAGAAGATGAGGGGTATTTTTTCTGGACAAAGTGGGCAGGGGGAGAGCATTCTATCTCATAGCCATCACCAGTTTAACTTCTACTTTTGCATCCAAAGCTGCAGTAACCTTTTGCAAAAATGAAAAGCCGAATACCCTCGACATGACACAGGTGTCTCGGCTTTATCCGTACCCGCAGTCCACATGCCCAAAAACCGGGCAGGGGACAGGTGGGCATGCAAGTTCATCCGTACCCGCATGGGGCATAATGGTTAATATCTCTCTCCATTTGCAATCTCTTTTCAAAAATAGTATCGTTAAGTGATTGCATTTTCTTTTTCGGAAAGGATTTTCTGATGAACTTCAAACCACTGGGTAATACGGGCGTGCAGGTTTCTGCGCTTTGTTTTGGGACGATGTCTTTTGGCGGGGATGCGGATGAGGGCACCTCTGCCCTGCTTTACAAACGCTGCCGCGAGGCCGGCATCAATTTCTTCGATTGTGCCAATATTTATGCGGATGGCAGGTCCGAGCAGATTTTGGGGAAGCTGATGGCTGGCGAGCGCCAGGACCTGATCATCACCAGCAAGGTTTATTTTCCGACCGGCAAGGACGTGAACGCGCGCGGTGCCAGCCGGCGCAATATCTTCCTGGAGGTCGAGAAGAGCCTGAAACGCCTGCAGACGGACTGGATTGACGTTTATTTTATCCACCATTTTGATGAGCTGACGCCGCTGGAGGAGACGCTCTATGCGCTGGATACCCTCGTGCGGCAGGGCAAGATCCTTTATCCGGCGCTGAGCAATTTTGCGGCCTGGCAGGTAATGAAGGCGCTGGGGATTTCGGAACGGCAGGCGCTGGCTCGCATTGCGGTGATTCAGCCGATGTACAACCTGGTCAAACGTCAGGCCGAGGTGGAGATTCTGCCGATGGCGCAGGCGGAAGGGCTGGCTGTGATCCCCTACAGTCCGCTGGGGGGCGGTTTGCTGACCGGCAAGTATGGGCTGGATAAGCAGAAAGCCTCCGGGCGCCTGGTTGCCAATAAGATGTACGATGTGCGTTATGGGGAAAGCTGGATGTTTGAGGCAGCGCTGGCTTTTGCGCAGCTGGCGAAGGAGCACGGCTTGGATGCGGCTGGTTTGGCGGTAGCCTGGGTGGGGGCACACCCGGGTGTGACGGCGCCGATCATTGGGGCGCGCAACCTGGAGCAGCTGGAGGGGTCGCTGAAGGCTGTGGAGGTGAAGATGACGCGTGCGTTGTATGAGGAGATTGCGGCGTTGACGCCCAGCCCGGCACTGGCTACGGATCGCTCGGAAGAACGCACCAGATAAACATATAAAAGACTTTAACCACGAAATACACGAAAAGCTCAAACGGTAAGAACTTAAGAACATATCCCCCGTTCAATTCACGTCTGGATTTTTGGCTCTTAAATTTTCGAGTGGTTCGTGTAGTTCGTGGTTAAGATTTCTTTACTTTTATCCGAGTTCATTTGTGTATATCTGTGGTTAAATCTTTTTCGCGCTTGAGGTGCAGTTATTGCCGGTCCATGACCAGCTTAACCTCTACATTTGCATCCAGGGCTGCGGCAACTTTTTGTAAAAACGAAAAGCTGGGTTTGGAGGTTCCATTCTCCAATCTGGCGATGGAGGGCTGGCGGGTACCCACTTTCTCTGCAAGCTGTGCCTGGGTTAGGCCACGCAAAATTCGCAGCCTGGCGACTTGATAACCTGGTTCGAGACTCTTAGCTGCTGTGCCAAATGCGGGATCTTTTAATTTTTCTTCTTCCCAATCTTCAAAGCGTGGGAGGGGATTATTGCTGGTTTTTTTATTCATTTTTATTTTCTTTCATTGAATTGTTTTATTAGTATAACAAATTTGTTATAAAAATCATGTCCCAAATCATCACCCACGCCAAACCCGAACCGCATGGAAGAACGAGGGAAGAAAGACTTTTAACCACGAAATACACGAAAAGCGCGAACGGTAAGAACTTAAGAACATATCCTCCGTTCAATTCAAGTCTGGTTTTTTGGCTCTTAAATTTTCGAGTGGTTCGTGTGGTTCGTGGTTAATTTTTTTTATCTCCCTCTGTGGTTCGTACCCGCCATCCCCATGCCCAAAAACCGTGCAGGGGACAGGTGGGCATAAATGGTTTTAAATCTCTCGTTCGTGAATTCATTATAAAAACAATCTTTTGTTAGAGTCTTTCGTGTGGTTCGTGGTTAAAAATATCTTTGTCTCTCAGGGGTACAGGTGGTTAAGAATCTCGATTTCTTTTATCCGTGTCCATTTGTGTCTATTTGTGGTTAATTATTTTTTCTCGGTCTGAATTTTGCTATACTGAAACCAGGCTTATTCCAGCTTCTCAAGGAGGATCTATGAATCTAATTCCCCAAAGACTGAATCGCGGCGATGCGGTTGGCATCGTATCCCCTTCTTCACCGGTTACAGAGGTGTTAGCCAGCCAGCTTCGGTCCGCGATTGAATTGTTATCCGGCCTGGGGCTGAAGGTCATGGTGGGCGAACACACCTATGCATCCACCTGGGGTTATGCTGCCGCTCCCTGGGAGAAAGCCGAGGATATCAACCGCATGTTTGCCGACGATTCGATCCATGCCATTCTGTCTTCGCAGGGCGGGGCAACCGCCAATGCCTGTCTCCCTTATCTGGACTGGGATGTAATCCGCGCGCATCCCAAGATTTTTACAGGCATGAGCGATATCAGCGTTTTGTTGAATGCGATCACATCCCGGACGGGGTTGATCACTTTCCACGGGGCAGATGTGGTTTGGGGTTTGGGGCGCAACCCGGTGGAGTATGTGAGGAATGAACTGGTAGCCAACCTGATGGAGGGTCGCATTGGGGCGATTCCACCCAACTCGCCGCGGCGAATGATTCGGGCCGGGGTGGCGGAGGGGCGGCTGCTGGGCGGTAACCTGAATTGCTTGCTAAAGCTGGCCGGCACACCTTATTTCCCGGATTTTAGGGGGGAGATTTTGTTTGTGGAGGCTGTTAATGTGGATCCGGAGCGCTGCGACTGTCTGTTTCAGCAGTTGAAGCAGATGGGGGTGTTTGGGCAGATCCGTGGGGTGCTGGTTGGGTTTATCAATGGGCTGCAGAATGATGCAGGCGCTTTAATGCAGATGGAGGATGTGCTGCTTCGGGTGACGGAGGAGTTCGACTTTCCAATTTTGAAATGCAATGATTTTGGGCACAATTGCGCGAACACGATTTTGCCGGTGGGGGCACGCGTGCGGCTGGATGCGGATGCGCTGACGGTGGAAGTGTTGGAGCAATACGTAATATAGCGGGTAGCGAGTAGCGAATAAGTTGTTAAGCTAATAAGCTGTTAAGCTGTTAAGCCATTTCATCCGTGTTCATCTGAGTTCATCTGTACCCACCATCCCCATGCCAAAAACCGGGCAGGGGACAGGTGGGCTTAAATACTCGCAAGGGGTACAGGTGGTCAAATCTTTTTCGGGATTTTTGTTCTTAACTTTTCGAGTTTTTCGTGTATTTCGTGGTTAAATGTTCTTTGTCTTTTTTCGTCGTGGATCGTACCCGCAGGGGGGC
>PHBS01000066.1 GCA_002841995.1 Chloroflexi bacterium HGW-Chloroflexi-8 | reverse complement strand
GCTTTTATCGGAGATAAGTCTAGGTTACCAAAGCATTTAAAGGACAAGCATATATTTAATGGGGACATCGAAGTTGAAATGCAATGGTTCACCCGACGTTATGGTGAGACGATCATTGTAGGAATTGACAAAGCCCTTGCGATGCTAAAACATTGCACCGGTTATTGGGATAATGGAACTTTTGTAGACACCTCTGAAAATCTTCATGTTTGGGCAATACAGGACGGTTGCAAAGTAAAAGGAGATGGCGACCCTTTGAATGTAAAACCAGTCATGAGAGTCCGAGGTCGGTATCGTGATTTTGCCATCCTTGAAACCCCCACTTTAGGTATTTTAACGCGGTCAAGCCGCGTAGCTACGAATGTTTATAATACACTGATCGCTTCCAAGGGAAAACCTGTCTTGTTCTTTCCAGCCCGGTTCGATTTACATGAAGTCCAGGCCGCTGATGGTTACGCATATAATATTGCTGTCCAAAGATATAATCTTGATTTTGCTGATGAAGTAGGTACATTTGTCTCAACTGACGCTCAAGGTGACTGGTGGGGAGGCTCAGGTGGTGGTACGGTTGCACATGCTGCAATTGCTTCTTTTCTAGGAGACATTGGCGAGGCGATGTTAAGCTTCGCCAGATCTTTACCAGCAGAAATCCCCAGAATCGCATTAGTTGATTTCAACAACAACTGCCCGGCTGATTCTGTAAAAGTATGTCAAGCAATGTTTTTGGAATACATGAAAAAAATGAAAGCGGGATTATTGGAAGAAGCGAAAAGATATATCCTGTATGGAGTCAGAATGGATACAAGCGCTTCACTCCGCGATTTTTCTATTCCGCCTTTAGGTGACCCAGCCCTTGATATGGGTGTTAATCCTAGATTAACATTTCAGGTGAGACAATCATTGGATCAAGCCTGGCAAAGTTGGGATCTCTCTGACGAGTGGAAACATTCTGCCAAGGAATTCTGTCAAAATGTAAAAATATGTGTATCCGGGGGATTTAACCCCGAAAAAATTGCAAAATTTGAAAAACTGAA
The DNA here is from genome assembly GCA_002841995.1 of Chloroflexi bacterium HGW-Chloroflexi-8. GTDB lineage: Bacteria > Chloroflexota > Anaerolineae > Anaerolineales > Anaerolineaceae > UBA6170. The sequence goes on along the minus strand of PHBS01000066.1, from coordinate 18,959 downwards.
CGTCCCTGTCGATATTTATGCAGTTGGCTCATATCTGTTTGATAACCATGGTCCTACCGTGACTGATTTTACAGCGGATGTTGTTCGAGTTAAGGTTAATAACGAATGGATCGATATGGCTAAAATTGGGAGAAAACACCTCGACAATACAGATTTAGAAAGAGTCTGGTAATAACGATAATAAATTGGTTGGTTAATTTTTTAAGAAAGTCATCCCAACCCAATCATTGATGGTACGTTTTTCAATTATTTTCAGCCCATATTTTTCTGCTGTTTTCTGAACTTCATCTGCCTGTCGATCCAGAATTCCGGATAAAACCAGGGTCCCATTTTCAGAAACAAGATCATATAGACCGTTTGAAAATAGTCGTATGATAATAGGAGCCAAAATATTAACCATGACAACCGGGGCTGATTTAAATGAGAATTGACCTTCCAAAATTTCCGACACTGACCCAATGCCAATTTCAATTTTCTCGCTAACTTTATTTAATTCTGCGTTCTTTTGAGTCGCATCCTTGGATGGATCATCTATGTCGACAGCTATTACTTTTTTTGCGCCAAGCAATGCCGATGAAATTGCCAGGATCCCTGACCCACAACCAATATCCATGGCCAAACTATTCGGTTTGATTAATTTCTCTACCATAGACATGCATAATTGGGTCGTAGGATGCGTTCCAGTTCCAAAAGCCATAGAAGGGTCTATTCGGACAGCAATTCGCTCTGGGACCGGATTTTCCAGCCACGCAGGTAATATTAATAGCTTTTCACCAATCAATATCGGTTTATAGAATTGCTTCCAACTTTCCATCCAATTTTGGTCTTCAATTTTCCGATATACAGGTTCAGGGACTGGCTGAATCAAGTTCAGATGCCATAAGGCTTCCTCAATTTGCAGTTTCTTGCTTTCAACCTGGTCGTCATATTCGAGATATCCGATTACTTTTACTGGGCCATATCCCAATGCCACTTCTTCAGCATCGTCATATTTCACTTCGGTTTCTGTAACCACACCTTGGGTAACAAATCGTGCCAAAACTTCGGATATTGCTTCTGCTAATTCTCCATCGCACGTCACAACAATTTCCAGCCAGGATTGAGGTTTATCCACTGAGAACCTCTTTCAATTTATCAAAGAAACCTTTTTCCTGCGGTAACACTTCTGTTCCCAATATTTCGGCTAACTTCTCAAATAACAGACGTTGTTCGGCAGTCAGATGTGTTGGAATTTCAATTCCAACAATAATGAGTTGATCCCCCCTGCCGCTACTTCTTAAATGGGGAACCCCTTTATTTCTTAGCTTGAATATTTTACCAGGCTGGGTACCCGGTGGAATAATTAATTTCTCATTTCCATCCAGGGTAGGAACTTCAATTTCAGATCCCAAAGTTGCCTGTGCAACATTAATGTTTAAATCGAGCAAGATCTCATCTTGTTTTCTACGGAAAAATTTGTGTGGTTTTACTCGCACTTCCAGATACAGGTTACCATGGGGTCCGCCATTCTGACCGGGTTGTCCTTCACCAGCCAATCGGATCTGTGTCCCATTATCAACACCTGCAGGGATATGTACTAATTTTTTTATCGTTTTGCGTTCAAGACCACTTCCACGACATGTTTTACAGGGTGATTGGATGATGGTACCTTTACCCTGACAATTTGGGCATGTTGTAACTTGAACCATTGAGCCTAAAAATGTTTGTCGAACCTGGCGAACTTCTCCATGACCACCACAATTCGTGCAAGATACCGGACTGGTTCCTGGCTCCGCACCGGTTCCGCGACAGCTAGAACAAGTTTCGTCTCTGTTAATTTCTATATCTTTATCCAAACCAAACACAGCTTCTTCAAATTCAAGGTTTATTGCATAGGTAAGGTCGACTCCTCGACGAGGCGCATTTTTTCTTCTGGACCCACCACCCATGCCTCCAAATCCAAAAAACTCTTCAAAAATATCGGAAAAATCCACTGTAGAAAAGTCGGGCATTCCTCCCATACCATTGACGGCAGAATGGCCATACCGGTCGTAAGCAGCTCGTTTATCTGGATCAGATAAAATAGCGTAAGCCTCATTACATTCTTTAAACTTTTCTTCAGCATCCGGTTCCTTACTAACATCCGGATGATATTTTCGAGCTAAATTACGAAATGCGTTTTTTATTTCGTCGCCATTTGCATTTCGATTTATTCCTAAAATCTCGTAATAATCTCGTTGCGTCATGTTCACCTATTAATAAAAAAAATAATCAAGAATAATAGCATAAAAATCACTAATAAACTCGGTGAATATTATAAAAATTGATCTATCCAAAATGTATTAAAAGAGGATCGTTGGAGAATAGAGTTCTCCAACGATCCTTATTCAAATCTTTATACTGATTTAAATTCGCCATCAACGACATCATCGCCAGATGGATTATTCTCCTGACCGCCGTTTTGTGAAGTTTGTGGTCCACTCGTTGGATTTTCTCCACCAGGTTGCTGATACATACTCGCACCTAATTGCTGTACAAGTTGTTCCAATTCCTGGATCTGTTTTTGAATGGTTTCCAAATCCTCACCATGCATGATGCCTCGTAAACTTGCTACTTTATCTTCTGCCTCTTTCTTTTTGGCAGGATCAATCTTGTCACCATTATCCCGTAACATTTTTTCGGTTTGGTAAGCCAAATTATCCGCATGATTTCGTGCTTCCACAACTTCCTTGCGTCGCTTGTCTTCATCCGAATGTGCTTCTGCTTCTTTACGCATTTTTTCAACTTCAGATTCAGATAAACCGGAAGAAGCTGTAATCGTGATATGCTGGCTGCGACTCGTAGCCTTGTCCAAAGCCGTTACATTAAGAATACCATTTGCATTAATATCGAACGTTACTTCAATTTGTGGAATACCGCGAGGAGCTGTAGGAATTCCATCAAGTACAAATTTCCCTAATGATTTGTTATCCCCTGCCATAGGACGTTCACCTTGCAGAACATGAATTTCCACTGATGTTTGACTATCAGCTGCAGTTGAGAATATTTGACTCTTTCTTGCGGGAATAGTAGTGTTTCGTTCGATGATCGGAGTAGCCACACCACCCATTGTTTCTACAGAGAGTGTTAATGGTGTCACATCCAATAATAAAATGTCTTTAACATCTCCAGAAAGTACTGCGGCTTGAATTGCAGCTCCAATTGCGACAACTTCATCCGGATTGACCCCTTTGTGAGGTTCCTTACCAAATTCTTTGCGAACAGCTTCCTGAACCGCCGGCATACGTGTCATGCCACCTACCAGTACCACTTCACTGATATCCGCTGGGCGTAATCCTGCATCTGAGAGGGCACGGCGTACAGGTTCGAGGGACCGCTTGACAAGATCTTCCGTGATTTGTTCTAATTTTGCCCTGGTTAATGTCTTAACCATATGTTTTGGACCCGTTGCATCGGCAGTAATGTAAGGTAAATTAATTTCGGTTTGCAAAACAGTTGAAAGTTCAATTTTTGCTTTTTCAGCGGATTCTTTAAGGCGTTGTAAAGCCTGACGATCATTCCGCAAATCCATGCCGGTATCTTTCTTAAATTCTTCAATTAACCAATCCATGATTCGGATATCAAAATCATCTCCACCAAGGAAAGTATCGCCACTTGTGGATTTTACCTGGAAGACTCCCTCACCTACATCCAAAATTGATATGTCAAATGTGCCACCACCCAGGTCATAGACCGCGATGATCTCATTTTTCTTTTTATCCAATCCATATGCTAATGATGAAGCAGTTGGTTCATTAATAATTCGCAATACTTCTAAGCCTGCAATTCTTCCAGCGTCTTTTGTAGCATTTCTCTGCGCATCATTGAAATAGGCTGGCACTGTAATAACTGCCTGAGTGACAGGTTCACCTAAAAATGCTTCCGCATCTGCTTTCATTTTAGACAAAATCATTGCAGAAATTTCTGGTGGAGAATAATCCTTATCATCTAGCTCAACCCGTGCATCACCATTTGGCGCTTTGGTAATTCGATACGGAACTCGTTGTTCCGTGCGAGTCGTTTCAGTATCACCATATTTCCTACCCATTAATCGTTTGATCGAGAAAATGGTATTTTCAGGATTGACAATTGCCTGATTCCTGGCAGAACGACCAACCAAACGTTCATGATTTTTATTCACAGCCACAACAGAAGGGACGAGCCGTTCACCTTCAGCCGAAGGTACCACTACCGGTTCCCCGCCTTGCATAACTGCAACAACTGAATTTGTAGTTCCTAAATCTATTCCAACAATTTTTCCCATATTATTCCTCCTAACGAGCTACTATTACCAATGAGGGTCGTAAAATACGATCCCCTATTTTATATCCTTGTCTCATCACATCCACAATTTGGCCACTTTCGTGTGCCGGACTGTCAATTTGAGTAAGTGCCTCGTGAATGTTTGGATCAAATCCACCATCCGTTTTTATTCGTTCCACGCCTTCATTATCAAGAATCGACACAAGTTTTTGGTGGATTAATTCGATACCTTCTACCCAATCTTCGCAATTAGAATCAGTTGGTTTGTTCTTAATGGCAAGTTCCATGTCATCCAAGATGATGATATATTTCTTAACTATTTCACCAACAAGATAATTCTTGAGAGAAATCTGATCTCGTTCAATCCTTTTTTTGTAATTAAGAAAATCAGCTCTTTCTCTTTGCCAACCTTCAAAATAGTCATTTGATTTTACTAACAATTTTTCATAGGCTTCTTCAATAGAAATGCCACTTTTTTCCTCATTTTGTTGTTGTTCTTCGATATCGTCCTCCTGACTGATATTTGTACTTTGAGTAGTAATTTCGTCTCGATTATCCATTTTTGATTGAGAATTCTCTTCGTTCATTTTCTTTTTTCTCATAAATCTACCTCGCTCGATGGGATTATTTTATCGTCGTACAATGATTGAGAAACCAAATCACTTAGTAATCCAGACATAAAACGGACAGCAGATATTGTTTTTCCATATGCCATACGCATTGGACCCAATACTCCAACCGTACCAAAAGCAATTCCTGGGGCACCATATTTTGAAAGAACGATTGAATATTGTCGAAGATCTTCCCATGCCCCTTCTCCGCCGATTAAAACCTGCACGGTCCCTTCTTCTCCGTTCATAATCGTCTTTGCAAACAAATCATGAAGCATTGTTCGTTCTTCCAGGACTCTTAATGCTTTTCGGGCATCTTCTGTGTCATTAAATTCAGGCTCTGCAAGCACGTTGGTAATCCCATCAAAAAAAATCTCGCCTGAAATCATTGAATCTGCTCGTTCCATTTCATCAACAACCCAACCGGCCAATTCAAGTTCCAATTCATCCATATCGATAAGGTTATTCTTAATTCTCCAGGTTTCATTTCCCTGAAATCTTTTTGTAAGAAAAGTTCCAATATTTGATAGTCTTTCCTGATAAATTGGTTCACTTAAACTTTGAATTCTTTGGCGTAATTCGCCACCGGACAAAACTAAAACCATTAAAACTTGCCTTCCTACCGTCGAAATAAATTCAACATGTTTGAGCAAGGCATGTTCTGGGTGCGGCGCAGTAATAAGTGAAGCAGCTTTGGACTGATCTGCCAATATTGAGGCTGCCAGCCTGGCCCATTGTTCAACTTCGTTCCGCATTTGAAAAAATTGATGAGAAATTCTTCTTCGAGATGATAGAGGAACTTCTCTCTCACGAACTAATCTACCAACAAAAAATCGATATCCTTTTTCCGTTGGCACTCTACCAGCAGAAGTATGTGGTTGCCTTAAATAGCCTTGATCGGTAAGAAAGGACATTTCATTTCTCACAGTTGCAGGGCTAAGTCCGATATTGAATTTTTCAACCAATACTTTAGAACCCACCGGAGAGGCTGAGTTGATATGCTCATGCGTTACCAAAGTAAGGATAACTTTTTGTCTTTCAGTTAATTCTTCCATTATAATTTTCCAATTTTAGCACTCACAACCTTTGAGTGCTAACAACTCGAAAATTATCATAACACGCAGAAAAAATGCAGTCAAGCCAGTTTAAGGCATTCTAATAGAATTCTGATAATTGATCTTCAAGGTAGAAAAATACATCAAATATTGAATTTCATACACAAATTTGAATAATGTATTCTAAAGATTAAGCTGATAAATAATAATGGATCTATAGTCTTCTTTTTTGTAGGATAATCATCAGATATAATCAATTGAAAGATTCTATAAGAAATTTGTAGACCTAATTTAAGTCCTGTAATCCGATAAATATGATTTGTTCAAAAATAATTCTGATAAAGGAACAACTTCATGACCCAATCTAAATTTACCTCCAAACGTGCTGCGATTTTTGCTGATGTACCAGTTGAAAAATGGAATGATTGGCGGTGGCAGCTAAGTAATCGATTAAATTCGGTTGACGATTTTAACAAATTATTTCCTCTCACAGAAAGCGAGACGAAAGCATTAAGCACGGAAGGTCTTTTTCGTGTGGATATCACCCCATATTATGCTTCTCTGATTAACCCGGACGATCCTAATGATCCAATTCGAAGGCAAGTAGTCCCAACAGCTGGAGAAATTCTTCCATTTACAGGCATGATGGAAGATTCACTTGCAGAAGATCGTCATTCTCCGGTACCAGGTCTGGTACACAGATATCCAGATCGGGTCTTAATGCTTGTGACGACCCAATGTGCTTCTTATTGTCGGTATTGCACAAGATCGAGAATTGTTGGTGACCCAACGGCTCAATTCTCCCGTACAGATTTTGAGCAACAATTAGATTACCTCAGAAAAACTCCCCAAGTGAGAGATGTTTTACTTTCTGGAGGTGATCCACTCACCCTGGCACCAAAATTATTGGAGCAATTATTATCTGCTCTCAGGGAAATTCCACACATCGAAATTATTCGAATAGGATCCCGAGTTCCTGTTTTTATGCCCCAAAGAGTGACCGATGAGTTGTGTGAGACTCTTCAAAAATTTCATCCCCTCTGGTTGAATATTCATGTCAATCATCCCAATGAGATCAGTGAGGAATTAGAAATCGCCTGTGACAAACTCACCAGGGCAGGAATTCCTCTTGGAAATCAATCTGTTTTATTAGCTGGAATTAATGACTGTGTACACATCCAAAGAGAGCTTGTCCACAAATTGGTACGCATTCGAGTACGTCCTTATTATTTGTATCAATGTGATTTAGTGGAGGGAGCTGGACACTTTCGAACGCCGGTAGCGAAAGGTATCGAAATAATAGAGGGTTTACGTGGACATACATCAGGTTATGCTGTTCCTACTTATGTGGTTGATGCCCCTGGGGGTGGCGGAAAAATCCCTGTTATGCCAAATTACATGATTAGCGCTTCTGATCACAAGGTAATTCTGAGAAATTATGAAGGTTACATTACCACTTATGAAGAGCCGCAGACATATACTTCCCATGATGCAAAGAATTGCTCATTCTGCAAAAATAAACTCGGAGAACCTGGTCAAAGCGGCGTTTCAGGATTACTGGATGGTGAGGATCTATTTATTAAGCCAGAAGGTTTTGACCAGCTTCATAATCGCGGAGGGGGACAACATCGTTTGCGTGAAAACGCAAATAAATGGAAGCCTTTGGGTATCGGTTTACCAAAAAATGAGGAGGATTAATGCACTACAGAAGATTGGGAAAATCAGGATTGAAGGTTAGTGAAATTGCTTTGGGTGCCTGGATTACAATGGGAAACCAAATTGACGAAAAAATTTCCAGCGACTTGATTCATGCTGCTTACGATCAAGGCATTAATTTCTTTGATAACGCTGATGCATATGCTGGTGGTCAGGCTGAAATTGTCATGGGAAAATCCATAAAAGATATTCCCCGTGAAGGTATTGTTCTTTCAAGTAAAGTTTTTTGGCCAACAATGCCTGGCCCTAATGGCCGTGGATTATCAAGAAAGCACATATTTGAATCCATTCATGCTACCTTAAAACATATGGGTACGGATTATGTTGATATTTATTATTGTCACCGCTATGATCCAGATACTCCTATAGAAGAAGTAGTATTCACAATGAACACGCTTATTGAACAGGGAAAAATACTTTATTGGGGAACATCAGAATGGGAAGCCTCTTATATTACTCAAGCGGTTGGTTTAGCAAAACAATATAATTTGATTCCACCAGTCGTTGAACAACCACAATACAATATGTTTCATCGTTTTCGAGTCGAGGAAGAATTAACTCCAGTCTGTAGGGAATTTGGTATTGGTCTTACTACCTGGTCACCTTTATATTATGGAATACTATCCGGAAAATATAATGAAGGAATTCCAGAAGGATCAAGAGCATCTTTGGATAGTATGAAATGGATAAAAGATAGGATCACAACTGAACGAATTGCAAAAGTGAGATTACTAACTTCACTGGCAAATCAGTTGGAAATAACCACCGCACAACTTGCTATTGCATGGCTGTTGAGACGTAAAGAAGTGGCTTGCGTGATTACCGGCGCAACCCGTCTTGAACAATTAGATGAAAACCTACTTGCAGCAGAAGCCCAAAAATTAATCACAGATCCCATATTAGAAAAAATTGAATTAATATTAGGTCCTATGGAAAGAAATATCGATGATTAAGTTTGTGCGCCAATGTACCAGTTAGATAAATTTACTAATTTCCGATCACACACTGATTAACCCGAATGTCCCGGTAAGTTGGACTACTGATCACGCTACTTACGTCATAAATAATCGAAATACTATATTCCACTTGAGCACCATTTGAAATCTTGTAAGCACCAAAGTCATTTTCTGCTGATAAAGGTAGCTCCCATAAGCCATTTGACATTTTATTCATTTTTTTAGTAATCCAATTATCATTGGTCTCACCATTACTCGTCAATCGATAAACCAGATAAACCGCATCAAGAGAGTTCGTTTGATCAATTCTTACCAAAATATTCGAACTCTCGTTTGCACATAAATCACCATAGTATATATTTGCCTTATCTGCAATAACAGACAGAATAAAAGGAGCAGAATTATTGGCAATTGTAGTAGGTTCTCTATTTTCAATTAACTGCAAATCCCCATAATTAAAATTAATCGAAAAACGTTGTGGTAATTTCTGATAAATGATTTTTGCGAGTGCTAGACTGGTTTCCAATGCCTCTTCAGAAAAAAAACCATTCATAGCGATATGTACATATATGTCGTTTTCAGAAGATTCCAAAATACTTGCTTGCGCTTCTGGATAGGTATACCAATAACTCGAATCCCCAACAGAAAACACACGTTCATTTCGGAATTTAAATAAAGAATAAATTGTTTTTACAGAAGATTGAAATTCTTCCAGATTCTTTCCCTCACCATCTTTAAGAATTGAATCAATTTGCTCTAGTAACTCCGGTCTACTCCAACCTTTGACCATTTTCTTGGTATACCACCGAATTGCCTGATCTGCTTGTTGTCCCTGACTAAAGCTAAATTGGATTGTCTTCGTATCCCATTGGTTAGTAACTCGACACAACCCTTCTTCAAAACTGAAGAAAAGCGTTGAATCAGCAAAAGTATCATAAAAATACTGCTGATCAATCAAATCGCAAGGTGATAAGAAAACTGAAAAGGGAGTACTGGATTGGATTTGAGTAAATTGAGGCTCAGATGTGTTGGCTTGTGTTTCTAAAACTTCTTGTATTTTTTCGGTTTGACAACCGTTTAGTAAAAAAATAGGAATTAATAAAAGACAAACCATTGGTTTGCGATAGTGTAAAAAGAACCGATTTTGCAAAGTATGCATTATTCTTGAATTCATGTGGATTATTTTCGTAATTGATTGTTCAAATTATATCAAATCCCACAAACAGCCAAATATTAGGAAAATGCCGGAAATAAGTTTGATTATTGACGAATGGAACTAATTCATTTCTCGTATCCTCTATTCATAAACTGTATACTATGTGCTGACCTCTGCTAAATTCTATTCTTTTGATGCTCAATTCTATTCTTTTGACCTGTTGACTTTCAAATTTAGACCCTTTATAATCAATTACAATTAAAAATTGAAAGCTCAGGACATCGCCTCTTTCAAGAACCAACAGAGAAAAAGGTCTAGCGCTGAAAACCTTTATGGAAATCAAAGAAGAGTCTGTCACCTGAGTTCTTTGTCGAAGAAATCCTTTTGGAAATTAGAACGACACAGGAAAGCCTGTTATAGCTAAACAAGTGCGCCAAAACATTGGCGAACAGAGGTGGTACCGCGAAAAAGCACGCTTTCGTCCTCCGGGAGAGATGCGTGTTTTTTTTATTTTTGTTTTATCCGGATTAGATTTTTAATCCGAAACAAATCTTTGGAGGACATGATGAAAGAATTGGCAAAAGCATACGAATTTAAGGATGTAGAACAAAAACTTTATGACTGGTGGGAAAAATCAGGATATTTTTCTCCAAGTAACGATCCTAAATCACCAGATTTTGATCCTAATAAAAAACCGTATGTTATTTCCATACCTCCTCCAAACGTTACGGGTGGACTTCACTTAGGTCATGCCATGTTTGTTGCTATGGAAGATTTGATGATTCGGTACCATCGAATGAAAGGTGAACCAACACTTTGGGTGCCAGGTACGGATCATGCTGGAATTGCAACTCAGTTGCAGGTGGAAAAAAAACTTGCTGAACAAGGTCGCAAAAGGGAAGATATTGGACGTGATGCATTTGAAAAAGAGGTTTGGGACTGGAAAGATGAATTTGGCGGACAAATCACACGACAAATTCGCAGGTTAGGAGCGTCCTGTGATTGGAATCGTGAACGATTTACGTTAGATGAAGGTTTGTCAAAAGCAGTACGTGAAGCTTTTGTACGTCTATATGAAAAAGGATTGATATATCGCGGTCCTCGCATGACCAATTGGTCACCAGGTTTAAAGACCGCTGTGTCCGATCTGGAAGTGGAATATGTAGAAGAACAAGGTTTACTCTATTACTTCAAATATCGCTTGGCCGACGATCCGAATGATTTTATTCCCGTAGCTACAACCAGACCAGAAACGATCCTGGGTGACACTGCTGTGGCAGTTCATCCAGATGATGATCGATATCAGAAATATATAGGCAAAAAAGTACTCGTGCCCATTTTGAATCGATCCATTCCGGTAATCGCAGATGAATATGTTGACCGTGAATTTGGTACAGGATCACTAAAAATTACACCGGCTCATGATCCGAATGACTATGAAATTGGTCTCCGTCACAATCTGGAATTTATCAGCATTTTGGATAAGAATGCTGTTGTAAATGAAAATGGAGGACCATATCAAGGTCTCGATCGGTTCGTATGCCGAAAGAAAATATGGGCTGACATGAAAGATGCCGGATTGGTTATCGAAGAACAACCCCATATTCATCAGGTCCCACGATCACAACGGGGTGGGGAAATCATTGAACCGATGATTACCACTCAATGGTATGTTCGCATGGAATCTTTGGCAAGAAAAGGACTGGAAGCAGTTCAAGAAGGGAAAATTACAATAATCCCTGAACGGTTTTCAAAGGTTTATTTCAACTGGTTAGAGAATATTCAAGATTGGTGCATCAGCAGACAATTATGGTGGGGTCACCGAATTCCTGTTTGGTATTGTGATCAATGTAACGAATTGACAGTTTCGAGGACAGATCCAACAGAATGCAGTCATTGTGGAAATCATAATATTCACCAGGAAACAGATGTATTAGATACCTGGTTCTCCTCAGGTCTTTGGCCATTTTCAACCCTGGGTTGGCCTGAACAAACCCGGGATTTGCAATACTTCTATCCAACTACAATGATGGAAACCGGTTATGACATCCTTTTCTTTTGGGTAGCGAGGATGATTATGATGGGTATCGAGTTTACTGGGCAGGTACCCTTTAAATACGTTTATCTTCATGGACTCATTCGCGATGAAAACAGTGTAAAAATGAGTAAAACAAAAGGCAATGTAATCGATCCACTGACCGTCATGGATGAAATGGGTACAGATGCATTACGGTTCACTGTGTTGGTAGGCTCAACTCCTGGTAATGATATGAGTTTGTCTATTAAAAAAGTGGAAGCGAATCGGAACTTTGCCAATAAGATCTGGAACGCTGGGAGATATGTGATTGGATCACTCGAAAAATCTCCAGAAATTGCCGTTGGAGCACCAAATTGGACATTAGCCGATTCCTGGATTTGGGCTCGATGCCAGCAATTGATACGAGAAGTAGACCGTCTCTTCACCAATCATCAGTATGGTGAAGCAGGCCGTCAAATTTATGACTTTTTCTGGTCCGAGTTTGCAGACTGGTATCTCGAAATTTCAAAAAACCAAATTAAAGAGGGGGGAGACAGAGCATTTTATACCATTCAAACTCTCGTACGAATCCTGGATATTTGCATGCGACTTTTGCATCCATTTACGCCATTTGTCACAGAAGAATTATGGGGACATTTAAAAACTGCTTGTAAAGAGAAGTCTGATTTACTAACCCCCAAGAATGGTTGGGCTGACGCACTCATGATTGCGAAATGGCCAGAAGCTCAGGAAATAGAAGTCTGGGAAGATGAAAAGATTAAATCATTTTCCATCATTCAAGATATCGTACGTGGTATTCGAAATGTAAGAACTGAGAAAAAAATACCTCCTTCTAAAAAAATACCAGCTGTGATTGTCGCAAGTGACAAAATACAAATCATCAAGGAACAAATCTCAACGATTTCAACCCTTTCGGCTTTAGAGCCGAATAAACTAAAAGTTGTAGATTATTTAGAGGAAAAACCCGCAGACACCACCACATTGGTCACATCAGGTATTGAGATCTATTTGACTTTATCAGAATTTGTTGATAATCAGGCAGAAATCACGAGGTTGAATAAGGAGTTTCAAGAATTAAATAACCAGATTGACCGGTTAGAAAAATTACTGAGCTCATCTTTTTCAGAAAAAGCCCCTGTTCAAGTTGTGGAAAAGGAAAAAGAAAAGTTGATGAATTTCAAGAATTCGGCTGAAAAAATAAAAGCACAGCTGGATATGCTCGAATAATTTAAACGAGCATTATGAATTAAATTAAATTCCAGTTAGATTGAATTGATTCCTCAGAACACAGATTTAAGAAAGAAAGCCCCTACTGTATGAATTACGATAGGGACTTTTTTTGTTTAGCCCAATAAGTGTAGCTTATTGAACACGCATTCTTAACCTTTTTTATCTTTTTTGATTAATGCTCTAATCGCATCGACTGCAACACGGATCATCGCATCCGGATCGTGTTTTTGTTTTAATGTCTCAATATCACTTCCAATAATCAAGGTGACCGCACCAGCTCTTGTTCGATAAATTCCTGAAAGGATAAAGATAACCGAAGCTTCCATCTCAGAACAAATTGACCCTCCTGCAACCCAGGCATTCCAACGTGAATGTAAGTAATCTGCCATCGGCATACGGTCGGTTTCAACTTCACTATAAAATGAGTCTTTTGTATGAGATACCCCTACAAAATTCCGATATCCCAATTTCTTTGAAGATTCTATCAATGCGTTGGTCACCTCCAGATCTGCAACTGCAGGAAACTCTATTGGTAAATATTGTCTGGATGTACCTTCATCCCGAATTGCAGCAGAAATGATCGCAATATCGCCAACCTGCATTTCAGGTTGCATGGCTCCCGAAGTACCTACACGAATAAATGTATCTGCTCCAACCTTTATCAGCTCTTCCAACGCAATTGCTGTAGAGGGGCATCCCATTCCAGTTGATACGACCGAAACCATTTCGCCATCCAAGCTGCCAGTGTATATTTTATGTTCACGATTAAAAGAAACAAAATGAGCTTCATCAAAATAAGCTGCAATCGATTCGCACCTTCCTGGATCCCCCGGTAAAAGTACATATCGACCAACGTCCCCACGTTTTACTTTAATGTGATATTGAATTTCTTCGATTTTTTCCATATTTTTTTCCTTTGTGGAATAATTATGAATAGAAAATTATTGTACCTTAAGGTTCTCAAATAGAGGTACCAATACGGTGTTAAGAACAATAAAAATTCGCACATTATTGAATTGGAGGTCAATTTGTTAAAGGTTGGATATATCGGATTGGGAATAATGGGTAAATCAATTGCAACAAATATTTTAAATGCTGGTTTTGAAATTATTGTCCACAATCGAAGTCGTGGAAATGTAAAAGACCTTTTAAAGTTGGGCGCTCAAGAAGCTTTTTCCCCTGCTGAAGTGGCCGAAAAAGTGGATGTTGTCTTTACAAATTTGCCGGATTCTCCGGATGTAGAACAAGTCACATTAGGAAAACAAGGAATTATCGAGGGTGGAAAACCTGGATTGATTTTTGTCGATAATTCAACAATCAAACCCGCAACTTCTCGCCTAATCTCAAAGAAACTTTTAGAAAAAGAGATTATCAGCTTGGATGCACCAGTTTCTGGCGGAGATATAGGTGCAAAAAATGGAACACTCGCCATCATGGTTGGGGGATCGGAAGAAGCATTTTCCAAAGTTTATCCAATATTTGAAGCGATGGGAAAAACAATTACGCTTGTAGGGGAAAGCGGAGCAGGTCAAATTGCGAAAGCCTGTAATCAAATAATGGTAGCCGCCCAAATGGTTGCGATGAGTGAACTCCTCATATTTGCTCAAAAAGCTGGTGCGGATCCTGTCAAAGTGATTAATGCAATCCGCGGAGGCGCTGCACAATGCTGGACTCTGGACGTAAAACCACCCCGCCTATTCTCTGGAAATCGAAAGCCTGGCTTCAAAGCAACCATGCAAGCCAAAGATTTGAATATTATTATGGAAACAGCTCGTGAATACGGCATTCCTATCCCTTCGGCGTCGATCGACTCACAATTATTTAATGCCATGCTGGTAAATGACATGGGAGAGCTGGACAACTCTGCAATTATTGGGATCTATGAAAAACTGGCAAATGTCGTATTGAAAACGGATAATACGGATTAGTGACCATCCAGACGATATAGAGTATAAATCCCGCCAAAATTCTTTTCTACGGAAATTGTTGCCAGAAATGATTGCAATTGGTTCAATTCCTGAATTGGATGATGAGGATCCGGATTTTCTTTAAGAAAGTCTATACCTTCTTGATAAACGAGTAAATGGGTATAACCTGCGTTTTTCCAGTCAGAAAGGATTAAATCATTGTCAGAATGTTTGCTATACGAAATTTTCCAATGATCCAAAATTTCATCCGGGTCGCATGCTGGTACACATTCATAACCCCTAGGCTCAAAAATTGATAATATCCTGCTTTCGCTTGGTAGATTCTGAATATCTTCCATTACTAATGCGTACCAACCAAGATTCCTTTCCAAATACGCCTGACGGTTTTCTAAATTAAAAAGATAAGTGAGTGTACCTTTTTTAACAAAATCCGAAGTGATTTGGAAAATGTTTAAGAACAAGACGATCACAACTGCTATACGACTGAGAATGATGAGATTTTTTTTCCCGATCATATTGTTTTCAAGATTTTCAAATCCAAAAGCAGCCAGAATTGTAAACGCTGGAAATAAAGAAAAATAGAATCGGGTTTGAATTAGAAATCCAGAAATTTGGTTTCCAACAGCCCAAATAAATATTCCCGAAAAACACAACAAACCTAAAATGAGGGTTTCTGTCTTCTTTTTCCTACATAATTTCTCCAAGCCCAAAAATGCTAAAATGGAGAACCCCAGAAATAATGGGCCTAGTGACACTGAATAACCATTGGTTCCATCAATTCCCTGGATTGTGGCTCGAATAGGCAACAAAAATAAGTCAAAAAGATCTCCGTAAGGTTCCATCCCCTGATAAACACCTAATCGGGTTAAATCCATTGACCCACTAGGAAAGAAAAATGGATAAACCGGATTTCCGGTTAAGATCAGATTCTTTAGTAACCATGGAATTGCGAATAATGAAGCACCTAAAAAATATCTCCAAATACTTTGAAGAAAATTGGATTTATTCCGCCAAATTATCAAAGACAACGTGAAAAAACCACTAAGAAAAATGACCCCTGCAGGATATTTTGTGCTAAATGCTAAGCCTGCAAAAATCCCGCTTAAAAAAACCAAAGATTTTGAATAATGATCAATAACCTGAATGATACAAACTGTCATTCCCATTCCGAACAAACAACCAACCCAATCGACATAGCCCCATGATAAAGAAGACACAACAGTATAACCACTAAACAAACAAACAACGCCAACCAAAGAACTTTTTGCATTAACTTTTTCTTTTAGAAATCCAAAAATCCCAATCGATGTCAATATTCCAAAAAACCAGTTTAGAATTAATGGTCCAGTTTCACCGGCAATTGCCATGACATCTAAATACATCATTTCAGCGGCTTGGGGCATACCGGACATCACCAACCATGGAATGTCTTCAATTCTTTGCAGATCCAAATAGATTTTAGGAAGGGTTAAATGATAAATCAAAGCATCATATTTAATAGGTGGGGCAAAAGATTGGAATAGCTGAATTGCAAAAAATAAAAACAAATAAAAACATAAAATAATTTCAAATCCGGATAAATTTAATGGTGCATGCGTAAATGAATTGGAAATTGATTTAAACCATGCATAAATACTCTTTGAAAAGACAATCAATCCAATAACCCAAAGGATCGTGATAATCGTTGGTGTGACCCGCCAAAATACACCCAAAATCAGTGTAATCAGAATGAGTATTCCAAAACCTAACAATACTTGTAAAATTCGTGTTGTCAGTATTGGCAATTCACGACCTACCCAAATTTTAAATCCAATTCCTCCTGCTAAACAAACATATAAAAACACAGCGAAAAATTTCCATAAATAATTTAAAACAGACAAATCCAGGCTAAAATGGGTAACTTCATATCCCAAAATAATTATAATTAGCCACACAAGACCGATAATTGCTGGAAAATTCGGAAATGACTTTTTAATCAATTAATTTCCCTTTTCGTTAAACGGAAATAACATATATTTCGATATATTATTATTTTTGAAGCGTAATTTGGGTTAATGTATTATATATTTTTTTAACCACACGATCAGTGTAGATGCAAGATCATCAACTACTAATTTTACGATCTTAGAAATTGACGTGAATGGTTCAATATTCATTGGTTGAATTCCAAATAGAAAAATAACTGAGTTTGTTTCTTTTTGAAGGAACTCCGCCAATACATTTAATGGGAGACCGTGTGTAAAATTCGATACGCCGTTCACCTGATCCAATGGCAGAATACGGACAGCACCAGGTTTTTGATTAAAATCAGCTGCATCAATTAACCAAATCCAATCCGGTTCAAACCTGCGAATAGGAGCCGTATAGTTTTCAGGTGAGATAGACCCTTCGACATTATAGATAAACTTGGAATTTTGGATGGATTGAGAAATTCTTCTGGATACCAAAACGCCAGCGCTGTCATCGCCGTTTAATTCGTTTCCTACGCCAATAATCGCTATCCGTGGTGCAGACGAATTATGTGCAAGGTGGTTCGTTAACGCCTGGTTGAGCTGCGTGAGATAATAGGAATTCAATATCTTCGTCCCTGCCATAGTTTACTTCAAAGGCTGCTTTTGTTGTTGAAGCCAACTCCCACTGCTCATTTGACATGCTTAAACATTTGAATCGGCAATTTTCCACACATTGTGAACAAAATGTACACCGATCAATGTGATATCGCATTACAAATCGTTTGTTCACTTTATCAACTGTTATCAATTCTATTGCATTAGATGGACAATCTTTAATACATAATTGGCAGCCCGAACATTTTTCCGGATCGTAAACCAATGAACCCCTTAACCGCTCAGGTGATTTATATCTTGTAAACGGATATTTTTCAGTTGCTGGTTTTTTGAAGAGAGATTTAACAACATCTCCCAATAATGCACCTACACTCATATTTCACCTCATTGAATTAAGAGTCCCAGGTATCTTCCCAGGATAATTGCTAATAGCTGAAACAAAGCCATTAATGCCCCAACTCGCCACCACAAACCAACAGTTTGGTCAATTTTTAATCTTGCAAACAACGATTGAAGTCCAGCCAAAATCAAAAATAGAGCAGCAGTCTTAAGAAGGAATTCTAATGGATTTCCAAACCCTCCCAAATAAAATGCAGTAACAAGGGTTAATCCAACTACCAGTTCCACATTCTTGCCAATTCGGAATAAAGCATAACCCCTACCCGAATATTCCGTCAATGCACCCGCCACAATCTCGGTCTCAGCTTCAGGGGCATCAAATGGGGGTAATTCCAATTTACCCATCAAACCAACAATAGCAACGACAAAACCGATGGGTTGAGCCAGAATCAACCACAAATTCTCAGATGCAAAACTATTGATTTTCCCAATTTCCCAGGTCCCAGCCGCCATTGCCGGTCCTAACAAAGCCAACATAAATGGTGCCTCATATGAAAACATTTGAGTCAAGGCACGTGTCGCTCCAATTAAAGAAAATCGACTAACAGTATTTGCTCCTGCTAATCCCATACATAAGGTCATCATACTCAACAAATATAAAGCAACTACCAGGTCACCTTCAAAACTATATGCAGGAGCAAATCCAAACAAAGGAGTATATAAAGCAGCTGTCAAAGCGCCAGCCAATGCGACAACTGGTAATGCGATGAAGAGTCCTTTATGGACTCCTTCCGGAATTATCTCCTCTTTCGCTAATAATTTGATCGTATCAGCTAAAGGTTGAAACCATCTGGGTCCAATTCTATTTTGATAACGAGCAACTAATTTTCTGTCAACCCATTCATAAAACAATCCTGTGTTTAATAAGAATAAGCCACCTGGGAATAAAAGTAAAAGAATCAAGGGGTGAATATTTATGTTCATCGGTAATACTCGATTCCATATTTTCGTAAATCTTCCCAGCTCCATTGTCGGGAAGCCGAATTTGTTTGATTCACTTGAACCAAGCGATCATTACAAGA
>PHBS01000232.1 GCA_002841995.1 Chloroflexi bacterium HGW-Chloroflexi-8 | reverse complement strand
ACCACACCTACAAAAGGCAAATTTCGATAAAGGTCATCCAAATCCAGTCCATAACCAAAAACAAATTCATTGGGTATGATGAATCCAACATATTTAACAGGTACTTCAACTTCTCTTCGATCAAATTTGTCCAACAATGTGCAGACTTCAATTGACCTTGGTTTCCTGGCACATAACAACTCCAGAACAGAATTTAAGGTACGACCACTATCAATAATATCTTCCACAAGAATAACATCTCTGTCAAAAATATCCGCATTTAAATCATGGGAGATACGTATTTGACCGCTCGATTCCCGATTTCCGACGCCATAGGATTCAACAGCCATAAATTCAATAGCGTGTGGGACAGAAATCTGTCGAATCAAGTCGGTTAGAAACATGACACCACCTCGTAAAATACAAACCAAAACCAGGTTTGTAGAATCCTGGTAATCTTTTGATATTAGTCTTCCTAAATCACCAATTCTTCGTTTTAATTGTTTTTCTGAAATTAATATTTCAGCCAAAAAATCATGATAATCACGCATACCGACCCTTCTACTTTCCTGGAACTTCGTGGTGTTTTCTGCAACGGGCTTCGTACATTTCGGAAGCACCAACAATAATAATTGGATCGTCAAACCTGGCAGGTTTGCCATTTACAAGTCTCTGGGTTCTACTTGCAGATTCTCCGCAAACCATGCAAATTGCATGAAATTTGTCTACTCTCTCAGCGATTGCCATTAATTGAGGCATAATCGCAAATGGTTCTCCCCTAAAATCAGTATCTAAACCAGCAAGGATTACTCGAATTTCGTGATCTGCAAGAGTTTGAACCAAATCTATCATTTCATTGCCAAAAAACTGAGCTTCATCAATCCCAACAACTGTGGTGTCGGGATCTAATTTAATTTTCAGCTCGCTGACAGAATTCACTGGTATTGCTTCAAAGGCTTCGCCACTGTGGGAAGCCACTTTTGAAAATTGATAACGATCATCAATGATGGGTTTAAAGACCTGGACTTTCTGACGCGCGATGATTGCCCGACGTATTCTGCGAATCAATTCCTCAGTCTTTCCACAGAACATAGATCCACATATAACTTCAATAGAGCCTGTATGGTGTTTCATCAAGCAACCTCCGCAAATAGTAATTAGATTTTACCAAATCTTGAGAATAATGATCTAACAAAAAACAGCCTGCAAAAACAGGCTGTTTATGTTAATCAAACTAATTTACTTAAAATGTTTCTGGAACGTCGTAACCTAAAGATCGAAGACGTTTTTTCAGATCAATAAGAGATTTTCTCCCAAAGCCATCCACTGCCAAAATTGCTGTTTCGCCCTGATTCAAAAGATTCATAACCTTACCAACATCATTAAGCCCGGCTTTTAATAGAGTATCCGTGACTCTGGAACCTAAATCAAGATCTGCGATCGGTCGATCTAAAGATGTCTTTGAGTCCACACGTGCTTTTGCAGTGTCGACATATTCCTGACGAGCTTGAAGACGCTTGTAGAAGCGATCTACCTGACCTTCAATGTCAATAATACGCTGTTGCTGACCAGTGAAGAATGGATGACAGGCAGAACAAATTTCAGTTCGAATCTCTTTACGGGTTGAACCTGTTTTCCATGTGTTTCCACATGCACAGGTTATCGTTGCATCCGCATAATATTTAGGATGAATATTATTTTTCATTGCCGAAAACCTTCCTTTATTTTATATGACTGAGTCCGTTAATTCTCGAGTGAAAAAACGGGCAGCATCCTTAATTATGCCACTTGGGGCATAACATTTACTAATTTACGGCCGTTGGGCAATGTAACAAATTCTACAATACCATCGACAGTTGCAAACAAAGTGTCGTCACTGCCACGTCCTACATTCACACCAGGTTTGATGTGAGTGCCATGTTGTCTTACCAGGATATTACCTGAAATCACTTTCTGTCCAGCATATCGCTTCACGCCTAAACGTTGTGCATTGCTATCCCGTCCATTTCGGCTGGACCCGCCGCCTTTTTTATGTGCCATGATCTCTACTCCACTACAATCGAATTAACCAATAATTTCGTATATTGCTGACGATGACCGTTTTTGACCCGAATTTTTTTCTTGGGTCGATATTTGAATACAATTACTTTCGGTCCCTTTATGTGAGAAACCACTGTAGCTTTTAACTTAACTCCGCTTACTTCAGGAGTTCCAACTTTTACCCCGTTATCATCGACAACCAGTAATACTGATTCGAGCACTACTTGTTCCCCGACTTCGATAGGGAGGAGATCCACTTCAATTGTGGCACCTTCGGCAGCTTTATATTGTTTGCCGCCAGATTCTACGATTACATATTTCATTTTTATTTTCTCCATCTTCACTTCACCGGGGCTCTCGCATTTATTTCTATGCCAGATATCGGGGAAGCTGGAAATACAGTATTTGACCCCAGCCTTTGCCGGGTTTTTGCGATGGGTATTATACAGGGTTCACTCAAACCTGTCAACACACAATTATTTCAACCAGAAATTATTGGGAATTCCGCCTTTGAAGCAAGCGTCTTGTATCACCGTCCCGAAATGTGACCCCAATTGAATCCATTTTTT
>PHBS01000065.1 GCA_002841995.1 Chloroflexi bacterium HGW-Chloroflexi-8 | reverse complement strand
CCATGCTCATATGCAACAGTTCCTCGAATTTCATCTTCACATTTGAAAGTCCAAACCGGTTTGACTGCTTGATCTTTTAAAATTGGACTGACAGATATCCGAGATAAAGCGCCAGTTTTTTTTGCAACGGACAATAACGCTTGTTTCATGTCGGTAGCGTTTTGAAATCGATCTAAAGGATCATACTGAAGAGCTGTGTTAATAACTGCTTCCAATTCAAAAGATATGCGAGGGTTTATTGACCGGATCGGTCTTTCTGAAAACGAAAATGGGGCTTCCAATCTTGGATCTTTGTTTGTTAATAAATGGTGTAATGTTGCACCCAAAGCATAAATATCGGCAACAGGAGTTGCTTCTCCCCGATATTGCTCAGGCGGAGAATAACCTTCTGTTCCAATCATTGTGCCTTTTTGACCGGTCTTAAAGTTTTTCGCAATTCCAAAATCAACCAAAATTGAACGACCCTGTTGGTTAATCATCACATTGCTAGGTTTCATATCCCGAAAAATTACTGGCTCTGGTTTGTGAGCATGAAGAAAAGCCAGCACATCACATAATTCTATTGCCCAAGCGATCACTCTTTCTTCTTGTAAGGGGGCATTTGCTTCGGAAAGAATCATTTCCAGGTCTTTTCCCTGAATAAATTCCAAAACCAGGTAAGATCGATCCTCCCGGGAGAAAAAATCGTAAATTTGTGGAATGGAAGTGTGATTAAGAGTTACTAAAATATTAGCTTCCCTTTCAAAATTAGCGACAATTGTCTGTCGTACTAATGGATCCGGTGCATTATTAATCATTTCTTTAACAGCTACCAATTTAATTACATTTGGAAAATGTAAATCTCTGGCGCGATAAACGGATCCCATTCCCCCAACTCCAACAACATCTTGTACCTGATATCGGTTTACAAGTGTAATACCCGGTTGAAGTTGTTTTATCGAACTTGATCCTGAACCATTAAAACCTGAAGTGATAGGCTGTGTTTCCAGCTGTCCCTCCTAATAAATTTCAAGATAATATGAGAAAACAGAATAAACAAGAAATATTGATTGATTATAAACTTCAATTTCTCTAAAATCAATTTTCGCATGCTTGAATTTTCAATCGACGAAATTACCATCGATAATCAACTAATAATTTAATTAAGATTACTCTTTTTATAATGGATTTCTCTTTTTTCTTTTACCTCTACAAATTTCACATGGGCACATGGCACGTAAATAATCCCAAGTAAAAATTCCATAATCGTGCCCATCTTTCCATAATACTTTTAAGGCATAACTTCCAACTAATTCTAAATTAATTAAGGTTGTTAGTTCCGATTCTGGCAAATCTAAATCAAAAATTTTGGGATCAGGTTCTGGGGTCATATTTTCATGCCCACCTCTACACGTCGCGCATGGACATCCCAACCTCATCAAAGAAAAAGAATAAGTACTTTCATGGTCATCATTCCAAGTGATTACTAAATTTCTTAAATTTTTGTTGGCTTTTATCTTAATCGGCTTCATTGCTCACTCCTGAGGAGAATTTACAACACTGAGGTAATTCTGAACGCACCACCCATTTCTTGTTGTATCGTACGGTGCTTCAACCTTCCACCAAACGTAGTTGTCCTCTTCGATCGGTCCATCAATAATTTTAAATAATTCTGAATCTAAACCTACAAAATTTACTGGAAAAGATTTTCCTGGTCCATTCCGAATGCTCAAACCATCACCCGAAGTACCAGTTATTTGTGCATATCCATCAATATGAATTCCACTTGAATTCCCATTGGACAACGATGAAGTGCTTGTTGGTGTTGGCTCAAAAGTAGATAAAATAAAAGGTGTAGATGTTGGTGCTTCAATTACTTCAACCACTGCGATTGGTGATGATTCTTCCTTCGGTTTTGGTAAAAACATAAATAGCGCGACAACAATAGTCAGGATGACCATACTAATAAACAAACTCAAAAGAATGTAGACCCATTTTTTATCCATATCATCCTTACCAACTGTTTGAATTATAGTCTTACCACAAAGTGGTAAATATTTTATCTCCAAAAATTATAATCAATTAAAAGGAAAAGTTCATTTTAGTATACTCGTTTCGAATAATTATCCGGAAGAAAATATTCAAAACCGCTCTATGATATAATTCTTCAGACTAGCTATGTCCGAAAACAATTACTCTGTATTACCAATTTTGGCTAATAGATATCAACTTCTTCAGACTCTTGGTTCTGGAGGAATGGCAGTTGTTTATCGAGCAAAAGATCTCACCTTGGAGAGATTTGTTGCAGTCAAAATATTGAGACCAGATTTTTCCCGGGATGAAAATTTTCGAAAACGTTTTCATCAGGAAGCAAAAGCAGCTGCAAACCTCTCACATCCTAACATAGTAACAGTACATGATTTTGGTCTAGATGGTGACCGCCTGTATATAATCATGGAGTATATTCCAGGAACAAATTTAAAAGCCTATATACGTGAAAGAGTAGTAATCCCGATCCGGGAAGCAAATGATTTGATGATTCAAGCTTCTGCCGGAGTTGGATATGCGCATCGCGCGGGTTTAATTCATTGTGATGTTAAACCTCACAATATGCTCGTAACTCCGGATGGAATATTAAAAGTTACCGATTTTGGTATCTCTCGAGCACTTTCGACCATTCAACCAGATGAAAAAAATTCGGTTGTGTGGGGTTCACCTCAATATTTAGCGCCAGAACAATCTTCTGGTGAGCCTCCATCGCCAGCCTCAGATGTTTATTCATTAGGGATAGTCTACTATGAAATGGTAACCGGTAAGCTTCCATTCTATTCGACAGACGCTGTTGAACTGACTCGCCTTCACAAAGAAGCAAATCCTGTGCCACCTTCAGTTATCAATCCTAATATTCCACCCCAATTAGAGCAAATTATTTTAAAGGTAATGGCAAAAGAACCTTCCGGGAGATATCGTACCGCAGATCAATTGAGCAGAGTTATTCAAAATATTAATGATCAAACAATCACAAATACTCAAAATCATTCCTCTTCTCAAGATTACTTATCTTCAGAGAATCTCCAATTCGAACCGATATCCCAAGCCGATGTTAAATCGAATAAGAATTCTTTCGATTGGGTTACAGCTCTTTTAGGCCTATTTGCATTTTTACTAGCTGGAGGATTAATACCTTTTTGGCTATTTGTTTGGTTTTCTATAAATTCAACAAGATAGAGGGTTAATTTGAAAATCTCAGCTTCCATAATTTCCGCAAATTTCAGTAACCTTGATAGAGATCTTATAGAGGCAAAAGATGCTGGTGTTGATTGGCTTCATATTGATGTAATGGACGGAGTTTTTGTCCCAAACATAACAATTGGGCCATTGATTCTTCCATATTGTAAAAAAAGTACGAATTTACCATTAGATGTACATTTAATGATCACACGTCCCGAGACACATATTCACAATTTTGCAAAAGCTGGTGCAGATCATATATCAGTACATGTAGAAAACAACCCCAATATTCTTCGAACTGTTCAAGAAATTAGAGAGTTAGGAGTTTCTCCTGGTATTGTGATCAACCCTGGAACTCCATTGGAAATGGCTGAATACTTGCTTCCTTTTGTAGATATGGTTCTCATCATGACCGTTAATCCTGGGTTCTCGGGTCAAGAATTCATACCAGAAATTGTTAAAAAAATTTCAAAGACAAGGGACCTGATATCAAAAAACAACTACAACATTCTGATAGAAGTTGACGGTGGAATTAACAAAAACACATTAAAGACGGTTATTGATGCCGGTGCAGATGTTATTGTTGCAGCAACTGCAATTTTTCGTCACCCTCTTGGTATTACTGCAGGTGTTAATGAACTCCTCAATTCTATCTAAATTAAACAAAAACCACGGCCTGCGCCGTGACTTTTGTTCGATCGTTAGGACAAAATTATTTGGCCGTTTTCACACTACTGCGAATACAACGAGCACACATCACTTTGCTTACCTTCCGACCGTTTTCGAAAACAGACACTTGCTGCAAATTTGGTCTGAATTTTCGATTGGTCGCTCGCATAGAAAAGCTGCGATTATGACCAAATGTCGTTGTTTTTCCACATTTTTCACATTTCGCCATGATAAGGATCCTTTCAACTATGAGTGCTTAGAATTAGCCGGCTTTTGCACTGCACAGCAAGGGAGTATTTTACCATACCCCGAAACTTTTTACAAGATGAGTGTTTTATGAAAGGGGAATAACAGATGAAGGAAAATAAAAATCCAATGGGTAATATTTATGTATCACATCGGGCAATCGCTACGATTGCCTATCAATCTGCTGTCGAATCGTATGGTGTAGTTGGACTTGCTGCCAAAAATTTTGCTGAGAATTTAACGCATGTGCTGGTTAAAGACCCAACATTAGGCGTTGAAGTAAAGTATGATGGTCAAAAAATTGAAATCGACCTTTATATTGTAGTTGAATATGGTACACGAATAAAAATGGTCGCCGAACAGGTTGGAAACAATGTTCGTTATCGCGTTGAAAAAATAATTGGAATTCCAGTAGAAAAAGTGAATATCCATATTCGTAGCTTGAGAATTAGCGATACCGATTAATTTTTAAATACACAGGTATAATACCTGTTCTGATTAGGAGAAATATGACCAGTATTGTACTTAAAAATCCCAATGCTGTTGACGGGCAAACATTCAAAAGCATGATCGAAGCCTCATTGACATGGCTAAAGACTAACCAACAAATTGTCAATTCCTTAAATGTATTTCCAGTACCGGATGGAGACACAGGCACAAATATGCTTTTAACGATGCAAGCAGCTTACAGTGAAATTCAAAATTCAGGTGAAATTAAGATCGGTAGAATCGCGCATTCCATTGCACAGGGCGCATTAATGGGAGCAAGAGGAAATTCAGGCGTAATTTTGTCACAAATTTGGCGCGGTTTTGCTCGCGGATTAGATGATTTGGAAGTAATGGACTCAGAGATTTTCTCAAAAGCGCTCCTTGAAGCTAAAAATACTGCATATAAAGGTGTTGTTCGACCTGTTGAAGGAACGATATTAACCGTTATTAAAGATATCGCAAATGCAAGCACCTCGGTTAAACAACAAAAAGATATTGTATCTATGATTGAATCCTTGCTAATCACAGCTGATGAGTCAGTTGAAAATACACCTGAATTACTACCCATTCTAAAACAAGCAGGAGTCGTCGATTCCGGCGGAAAGGGTTTGTATTTTATTTTAGAAGGATTTTTAAAGTACTTTAAAGGCGAATCTTTAGAAACCTCGACCACTAAAATGGTTCAGCCATTAGCATTAATGGAAGGAAATGATATGGAAAATATTGAACCTGGTCAGGATTATGAAGTTATCGTTGATTTCCGCCCGGATAACACACTGGATCTGAAGCAATTTTATTCTGATTTGGAAGAAATGGGTACGTCCATCCAGGTCGGTGAAGGTGATGGCATTTATAGGATGCACATCCATGTTCCTACTGAAAATAGATATATGCCAATTGACTACACGATGACTGTTGGAACGATAACGAAAGTATATATTGAAAATTTAATCGACCAAATGGAACAAAAAGAAAACAAAAAAAAAGGAATAATAAATATTTCTCCAATCGAACCTGGTCAAATTGCAGTTGTTGTTGTTTCTCCAGGTTTTGGATTATCCCAAATATTTGCTAGCCTTGGCGCTGCAGCAGTTGTCGAAGGTGGGCAAACAATGAATCCTAGCACGGAAGAAATCCTGCATGCTTTTGAAAATCTTCCTTCAGATAAAATTATTATTTTGCCAAATAATAAAAACATATTTTTAGCAGCTACTGCTGCAAAAGATTCAACTGTAAAACAGGTTCAGGTTCTACCTTGTAAAACCATTCCCCAAGGTCTTTCTGCAATGCTCCGTTTAGATCCCCTTAGCGAAATTAATGAAGTTTTTGAAGAGATGAACGAAGCCATCAATGAAGTAGACACAGGTGAAATAACAGTTGCCACCCGTTCTGTTGAGATAAATGGTGTTGAAGTACGAGAAGGAGAAGCAATAGCATTATTAAATTCTGAGCTGGTAAGTTCATCGCCAAATGTCGAAGAAGCTTGCTTTTCGCTCCTTGAAAAAGCAGACCTGTCGGAACGAGAACGATTAACATTTTTCTATGGTTCAAATATATCGAAAAATGAAGTCAATAAAATTACCGATCATGTTAGAACTAAATTTCCAAAAATGGAAATTGAAGTACATGATGGTGGACAACCACATTATCAGTTTATTATCTCAATCGAGTAACTATGTCAAATATTGCAATCATCACAGACTCCACTGCACAATTTCCGAACCCTAGTTTTGCAGGGAAAGATTTCGTGCGCCTAATCCCATTCGATATTCTTTTAGATGGTGTAATTT
The DNA here is from genome assembly GCA_002841995.1 of Chloroflexi bacterium HGW-Chloroflexi-8. Classification (GTDB taxonomy): domain Bacteria; phylum Chloroflexota; class Anaerolineae; order Anaerolineales; family Anaerolineaceae; genus UBA6170. The sequence continues at coordinate 13,662 of PHBS01000065.1, read as the reverse complement.
ACAAAGAAGGGCATGATTTAAAAGCTAGTGACTTCCCTCTAAATCTCAAATCAAACTCAGATCCAAAATTAATTATCCCAACCGCATCAGAAATTGCGGAACTTTTTAGTGTACTTTTAAGGAAGTATGATGAGCTTTTTGTTATCGTGAATTCAGCCGATCTGACACCTGTTTACCAAAATGCAGTAGATGCTGTAAAAATCATTCAAGGTGGGACTGCTGTTTTGGTTATTAATTCAATGACTATTTCTTCAGGGTTGGGGATCTTAGTTCAAACCAGTGCAGAACTTGTATCAAAAGGTGCTATTATGGCAGACATAGAGCGCCAAATACGACAGTTAATACCTCACATCTATACATTAATTTGTTCGCCTTCCTTAAGATATCTTCACAATAATGGTGTAATTGAATCCCAACAAGCATTAATTGGAGAATATTTGAACTTGCATCCAATTTTTTCTTTAGAAGAAGGACGTCCTAATGCGCTTTATAAAGTCAGAAATTTCCGTCATGCTCAAGATTTTTACCAGGAATTCATTGAAGAGTTTGATGAGCTGACGCATATATCTCTTTTAAAAGGGACAAATACCCAGGGTATTGATAATCGATTATTACGTCAATTTGTCCAGGAAAATTTTCCAGACACACCTTTTAGTGAGCATCGACTTAATTCATTTTTGGCTACGTTATTTGGACCAAAATCATTGGGACTAATCGTTATAGAAAAACCATTTACATTATCCGGATAACCCTCCTTGTAATGATCCAACAAATTGTAGATCTAAAAAAATTTCTTAAATTGGAAATTCATCGAAAGTACGACAATCGTTCAATCGTAGGTGGATTTCAAAAATTACTTCCCAAGTGGACAAATGAAAATATTTCTGTAACTTTTGATGATAAGACATACCAGGCAATAATTAATTTTTTAAGTGAATATGAGAAATATTCAACTCAAGTCCGTAAATTAAAAGTTGATGAGATTTTAAAATTGCTCATTTTTTATAATAATGAAGAAAATAACAAGATCCAAAATAAAACCAAGAACAACATGATCTCGGAAAATAAATCCAATTACGCACCCATTTCAAATGAATCTTCAAAGAGTAAAGGTGTAAATTCGTCAAAAATTGGAAAAATGCATCATGTTGATTTAAAAATTAATTCATCATTACGTTCAATTAATCTTGTTGGAAAAAATCGTGAAAAAGCATTAAATTCAATTGGAATAAATTCAATTGAAGATCTTTTATATTTTTTCCCGCGTAAATATGAAGACTTTCGAATATTAAAGTCAATAAATCAACTTGAGTTTGGCGATCAAGTAACAATTATCGCATCAGTAAAAAGCATTTCTTCCAGAAAATCAAAAAATCGTCAAATAGATATTACTGAAGTGATTCTCGAGGATGGAACCGGGACACTCAGAGTTAGTTTTTTTAACCAACCATTTTTGTCTCGACAATTGAAAAAGGCTGAATTAATCTCAGTAAAAGGCAAAGTGGAATCGTATCTCGGCAGATTAGTTATGAACTCACCTTCCTGGGAATTGGTTGATCCGGAAATGACAAGCATCAACGGTATTACTCCGGTATATAAAGTTCCTTCAGGTTTTTCTCAAAAGTCTATTCGAAAAATAATTCAGGAGACTTTATTGGTTTGGGGGCCACAAATAAAAGACTATATGCCTTTTGGTGAAATCCAAGCTTCAAATCTCATGGATTTAAGTAAAGCGATTATCGAAAGCCATATGCCAACTGATTTCGAAACCTTGGAAAAAGCCAAATATCGAATATCCTTTGATCAGATCTTCTTTTTGCAAATGGGTGTATTAAGCCAAAAAAAGGAATGGAACAATAAGATAACAACGGAATTAAACATATCTGAATCATTTTTATCAGGAATTTATTCGAAAATTCCATTTCAGTTAACAAATGCCCAACTTTCTAGCATAGATGATATTCGGAAAGACTTTAAATCAGGTCGACTTATGAATCGCTTAATCCAGGGGGATGTAGGATCTGGTAAAACACTCGTGGCTTTTGTGGCGATTTCGATGATTTTAACGAGACCAGGTACTCAATGTGCATTCATGGCTCCAACAAGCATACTTGCAGATCAGCATTTTAAAAAAGGTCTAGAGTTTTTTGAAAAAATGAAATTAATAAATTCGGATCAAATCGCTTTACTAATTGGAGATACACCAATAAAGGAAAAGGAATTTATTAAAGAGCAATTAATTTCAGGAAATATTCGACTATTATTTGGTACCCATGCTTTAATAGAAGATCCAGTATATTTTAATAATTTACGATTGGCAATTATTGATGAACAGCACCGCTTTGGTGTTGAACAAAGAAAAAAATTAATTGAGAAAGGTCCATCTTCTCATCTTCTTGTCATGACAGCCACACCGATTCCGAGATCTTTAGCCTTGACTGTATACGGAGATCTGGATTTATCCGTGATGGACGAAATGCCGTTGGGTAGAAAGCCGATCATGACTCAAATTGTTAATCCAAATGAAAGAGAAAGAGTATACAGATTTATCAAATCCAACATCACCAATGGAAACCAGGCTTTTATAATTTATCCGTTGGTTGAATCACAGGAAGAAGTCGAAAATGAGGAAACAAGTGCCGCAGTTAACGAACACAAACGATTGTCAAATGAAATCTTTCCTGGCTTGAAAGTAGCTCTTCTACATGGAAAGATGAAATCTGTAGAAAAAGAAAATATTATGAAAAACTTCGGTGAAGGACAATGTCAAATATTGGTCTCTACATCGGTGGTTGAAGTTGGTGTTGACATCCCGAATGCCAATATTATTATGATTGAGGGTGCAAATCGATTTGGCCTGGCACAACTGCACCAATTACGTGGTCGAGTTGGGAGAGGTAATCAGCAATCCTATTGTTTCTTAATTCCAGAAACTGAAGATTCTATTGAAAATGAGCGATTGAATGCTTTGCAGAAAAGCAATGATGGTTTTGAATTGGCAGAAATCGATCTTAGACAACGTGGTCCGGGTGACTTCTTAGGGCAAAGACAATCTGGCTTTAAAGATTTGACACTTATGAATATAATGAATGTAAAATTGATAGAGAAAGCAAGATTGTTTGCTGAAAAAATATTTTCTGATGATCCCGATTTAATAAAGTCGGAAAATCAGGAAATGAAGAAATTTTTACACTATTACTGGAATCAATCTACGGGAGATATGAATTAACATGGTTAGAGCTTTATTCCCTGGAACGTTTGACCCGATACATTACGGCCATATCGATATAGCTGAACGTGCATCTAAATTATTTGATGAAATAATTGTCGCAGTTTACGACAAACCACTAAAAAATCTTTTGCTTTCCCCTGAAGAACGATTATATTTAACTCAAGAATGTTTGAAAGCGATCCCAAACGTAAAAGTTGTAGGTTATTCAGGTTTGACAGTTGCATTCGCTCAACAGATAAAAGCCAAGGCAATAGTACGAGGTCTACGTGTTTTTTCAGATTTTGAGCACGAATTCAGAATGGCTTTAGCAAACCATCATCTTGCCCCAGAAATTGAAGTTGTTGCACTAATTACAAGTGATCGCCACACGTTTTTATCCTCAACCACTGTAAGGGAAGTTGCATCTTTAAATGGAGATATTTCGATGATGGTTCCGCCTTTAGTAAAAGAGGCCTTAAAAAAACGTTTTTTAGCACTGGGTGAAGACCAGACAGTTGTCCCACCAACATATTTACGTGATTAATTATTACTAAGATTTTCTATTATCATTAAGGAGATTTATTATGGACATTTTACATTTAGTCGATCGATTAGAAGAATTATTCAACGAAAGTCGCCCTCTCCCAATGATGCGTAAAGTTGTTGTGGATGAAGAAAAAATGTTAAGTATTATCGACCAAATGAGGGTGTCTATACCGGATGAAATTAAACGAGCCCAACAGCTCGTTTCGCAAAGAGATCGATTACTCGCACAAGCACAAGAAGAAGCAAATCGAACAATTCAGTTAGCAAGAGAAAAAGCCGATCAATTGGTTGAAAAAGATGCAATTATTCAAAGTGCTCAGGTGAGAGCAGGTCAAATAATCGAGCAAGCTCGAAAGGAAATTGACATAACCAGAAAAGATGCCGACCAATATGTCATAGACTCTTTACAGGAATTAGAATTTGAGCTTGATAAATTACTGAATCAGGTTAGAAATGGTATTCAAACTTTAATGCCTGAAAACGCCAAAAATCAAAATAACCCAAAAGGATAAAAGGGATTTCTTAATTATTCTTTCTTTTTCCTATCCTTAATACTAATTTTTTTGCTTTCAGAGAATTCTTGGGCGGGCAATAAAGCGATATCTAAAATTTCTTCAATATGATTAATTCCGATTATATTTAGGCTGGATCGGACTTTTTTATTTAGCTCACCCAAGTCCTTTTCATTTTTCTTAGGAATAATTATTGTTGTAATACCAGCCCTATGAGCAGCAAGGATTTTTTCTCTAATTCCACCGACAGGAAGAATCCGACCTCTTAATGTAATTTCACCGGTCATCGCGATATCTCTTCGAACTTTGCGATCCGTAAAAGCCGAAATAATCGAACAAGCCATCGTAATACCAGCACTGGGACCATCTTTAGGAATTGCACCTTCAGGGATATGAATGTGAACATCTACGTTTTCAAAAAGATCTGGATCAATTTGTAAAGATCTTGCCCTTGATTTTGTGAATGACATTGCCGCTTGAGCGGATTCTTGCATAATTTCACCGATCTGACCGGTAATTTGCAAATTGCCTTTCCCATCCATGACTAATACTTCAACAGGCATGATATCACCCCCATTTTCTGTCCATGCCATTGCAGTCGTTACACCTATTTCATCCTCAGATTCAGCTTCCAACTCAAAGAATTCTTGTGGTCCAAGAAAACGCTCAACAACTTTTTCGTCAATTCTTCGGGGAAATGTTTTTCCTTCAGTTTTTAATCGGGCAATCTTCCTACAGACTCGACCAATTTCTCTCTCTAGATTTCGAACTCCGGCCTCATACGTATAGTTATGAATTAAGAGCTTGACTGCTAGTTCTGTAAATAATATATCCAAGTCTTTAATGCCAGTTTCATGTAACTGACGTGGTATTAAAAATTGTCTAGCAATTGCAATTTTTTCTTCTTCAAGATAACTTGAAAATTCTATGACCTCCATCCGATCCAACAAAGCAGGAGGAATGGTCATTAATGTATTGGCTGTTGTAATAAACATAACTTTAGATAAATCATAGTTTACTTCAAGATAATGGTCTGAAAATTCATTGTTTTGTTCTGGGTCTAATACTTCCAAAAGTGCAGCGGAAGGATCACCACGAAAATCAGCGCCTAATTTGTCAATTTCATCCAGCATGAACAATGGGTTTATTGTTCCTGCTTTTTTCATTGTTTGAAGAATACGACCAGGTAAAGCTCCAATATACGTTCGTCGGTGACCACGAATTTCCGCCTCATCCCTAACCCCACCTAATGATACACGGACAAACTTTCTTCCAAGAGCCTCTGCTATCGATTTACCTAAAGAAGTTTTGCCCGTTCCAGGGGCACCAACGAAGCACAAAATTGGTTGTTTAGAGTCCTCAGGTTTTAATTTTTGTATAGCAATATATTCCAATACCCGATCTTTTATTTTTCCCAAACCATAATGATTCTTTTCGAGAACTTTGTTTGCATGAATAACATCAAGGTTATCAGCTGTAGAATTCTTCCAGGGCAGGTCTAAAAGCCAATCCAAGTAAGAACGAACCATGGCTGTTTCAGGTGCAAGACTTGACATTTGAGCTAATCGATCAGCTTCTTTCAAAGCTACAATTTTTGCTTCCTCACTTAATCCGCACTCTTCAATTTTTTTTCTTAATTCAACAATTTCAGAAACAAACATATCGGTTTCACCAAGTTCATTTTGGATCGCCCTCAACTGCTCCCGTAAATAGTATTCTCTTTGGCTCTTATCAACTTCACTTTGAACTTTCGTTTGTATTTCATCCTCAAGTTCGAGTACATCGAGTTCTTGAGCTAATATCTTATTTAAAATTTTCAAACGGTCTTTGGGGTCAGTGCATAGTAATAATTTTTGCCTGATATTTAATGGAAGTGAGATGGCAGAAGAAATCATATCGGATAACCAACTCGGTTCCTGAATATTCACTGCAAATAGATGTGCTTCCTCGGGCAAACTTCGATCAAGATGCACACATTTTTCAAATAAATCCAAGCTTGTTCGAATTAAAGCTTTTGACTTACGATCAACTTTATCATTTTCTTTTACAACTTTTACCCTGACCTTAAGCACAGGTTCTTGCTGCAGGATTTCTATTAACTCGACCCTTCTTCTCCCCTGAAGCAAAGCGGAATGATTTCCATCAGGCATCGCTAGTAATCGTCCAACAGCGACTTCCGTAGCGATTGGTAGAAAATCTGTCACATTCTCTTCAGTATTTTCTTCATCAACATATAAAGCAATTATTGTCTCAAATCGGTAATGGGCTTCCGCAATTGAATTTTGATTTATTCCTGGTGTCACAAAAATTGGAGTTACCATTTTTGGAAATATGACCAATTCCCGTAGAATAATTGCCATACATTCGAATTCACCATTTTCGTCTTCTTCCATAGAAGGAATTTGATATAACTCATCCGTCCTTTGGTGTATTCCTAAGGGCTGGTCAGATTGCTGACCAGGAAACCATACATCATTCTTCATATTTTTCCTTATTCATGCTTAGATCATAAATTCGTTAGAGTTTGAATACCAGACTTCCCGAACAGCAGCCGCAACAAACAGACTTCCTGCAACCAGTATTATTGTCTCATTTCCCGCTAATTCTAATGCTTTATCGACTGCTTCTTCCACTGAGTTTGTCACATATCCACGCTTTCCTGATTTTAAAGCATATTCAACAATCATCTCGGGCTCAAGCGCACGTGGATGAAATGATTTGGTTGCAACCACTAGTTTTACTCTGGGGAGGAGTTCAGCCAACATCCCCTCGATATCTTTATCTTCCGAAGCACCAAAGATTAAAGTCACAGGAACACCGGGAAAATAATCGTCAATTGCTAAACGTAGCCTTAATGCAGATTCACGGTTATGAGCAGAGTCGATTACAATCATTGGTTTCTTACTAATTACCTCAAATCGACCTGGCCAGACTACTTTATGAAATCCTTGACTAATATTTTGATCCGTAATTTTTGTGCCGGAATTGATCAAAACCTGTAAAGCTGCATAAGCGGTGGCAGCATTTTGAACCTGGTGAAATCCCAGTAATGGGATATGAAATCGTTTAGGGACCCACTCATCCCTTCCACTACTTTCGATAAATCTCGAAACCGCAACTTGTTCGTCTTTCGACCAAACAAAGAAAGATTGGCCGTCTAAGTTATGTGCGCTACTAGCATAAAGAAAATCTTCGCCCACTTCTACTAATTCAGATTCTCGTTCTTCTGCGATTCGAAAAAGAACTCTTTTCGCTTCTTCTTTTTGAGGAGAAATTACCACTGGCTTTCCAGGTTTTATGATCCCTGCCTTTTCATAAGCAATTTTGGCTAACGTATCTCCCAAAACATTGATATGATCCAACGATAAAGAAGTAATAACAGATACGACTGGGTCAACAATATTTGTAGCATCCAACCGTCCTCCCAATCCAACTTCTACAACTGCGTAGTCAATTTTTTGTTTGAAAAAATACAAAAAAGCGATTGCGGTGGTCAATTCAAAGGTAGTAATTCCTTCAACCAATTCAACAAATGGTCGAATTTCATCAATTAAATCAACGAAATCGGGATGCGATAATTTTATTTGATTAACTTGAATTCGCTCACAATAATCATTCAAGTGAGGTGAAGTGTAAAAACCGACATTATATCCGGCTTCTTGTAAAACGTTCGCTATAAATGCAGATGTAGATCCTTTTCCCTTAGTTCCAGCAACATGAATGACTTTATATTTGTTTTGAGGATTCCCCAAAATGGTCATCATTTTTCTCATACGGTCCAAATCAAAATTATCAGGTGAATTTCTGAAATTTCGAGTAAGACTATGGTCGATGAAACTATATAAGTAGTCCAATGCAATTTGGTAACGAGTTTCGATATCCATATTTAATCCTACGTAAATTAGTCAATAAGGGATTGTACCAATGAATTTTAAATTAGCAAGTAAACGAAATAATTTGGAGTAGATTATTTTTTAGGTTGACCATATCCTGTGAAAGAAATATAGTAATCTTATGGCGATATTTTATTATCATTTAAAAGCTTATCTTCCGAATTGTCACTCGCTTAAAGAAAAAAGAGGAGTAATTAAATCATTGTTATCGAAAATTCATCGCAAATTTGGAATATCCGCTGCAGAAATTGGATTTCAAGATATTTGGCAGACCACCGAAATTGGTGCTGTTTGGATTACATCAGAACAAAAGGTCGGACAAAAAAAGTTGGAAGGCATTAAAGAATATCTTGATTCTGAATTTCCAGATTTGTATATCGAAAGTGAATACGTAGAAATACTTTAGGAGAACTTATGGACTTGGGATTATCAAATAAAATTGCTTTAGTAACTGGCGCCAGCCGAGGATTGGGTTTTGCAGTAGCAGAACAATTCCTATTAGAAAATGCAGTCACAATTATCAATTCAAGAACCAAGGGTGATTTACTTGTTGCTCAAAAGATCCTGTTAGAAAAAACCCAAAAGAAACCATCCTTTTTTGTTGGAGACATGGTCGATAAAAATTTTGCATCAATGATTGCCGATTTTATTGACAACCAATTTCATAAACTTGACATACTTATTACAAATGCAGGAGGACCACCTCCTGGAAATTTTGAATCTTTTACGGAACTTCAATGGGAAGAAGCGATTGAACTTTCATTTTTAAGTCATGTAAGACTTATTCGAGCATGTTTATCCTTATTACGAAAATCCGAATGCCCCTCTGTTTTGACTATTACTTCGTATTCTGTTAAACAGCCGATTCCAAATTTAATATTATCAAATTCTATTCGTTCTGCCACAATTGGATTGACAAAGTCATTGGCTCTCGAATTCGCACAAGAAAATATTCGTTTTAACTCAATCCTCCCTGGATGGACAGAAACGGAAAGGGTACAAAAATTGTTGGAAAGCAGAGCTCAGAAGAATGGAACTTCTCCAGAAACAGAAAAGCAATTGCAAGAAAAAGATATTGCACTTAAGAGACTAGCAAAACCAGAAGAATTTGGAAAGGTTGCTGCCTTCTTATCCTCTCCAGCAGCTTCTTACATGACAGGTTTAATGATTTCTGTGGATGGTGGAGCGATTAAAGGGACTTATTAATCGTTATTTTTTTGTCTTTCCATTTTTGTCTTCTCGTTAAGAATTGATAGTTTGGATTTCTTTTTATAAAGTAAAATATATGTCCGATAAATTCTAAAAAAAATATTATTGGTAACCAGGAGATAATTTGGAAAATAGAAGTCAATTTCTGAATCAACTTGAACAGATTTTGCCATTGGTCGAAAAACCGGGACGATATGTGGGGGGAGAATACAATTCAATCCAGAAAAACTGGAATTCAATTGAAACGAAAATTGGTCTAATTTTTCCGGACATTTATGATATTGGACTTTCAAATTTGGGGATTCAGATCCTCTATGAAAAAATTAATCAAGAATTCGATTTACTTGCTGAGAGAGCATATGCTCCATGGCTTGACATGGAAAAATTACTTAAAGAGAACAATATTCCGCTTTTTTCGCTTGAATCAAAAACACCTTTATCGAAATTTGATATTCTTGGCTTTACTTTACCTTACGAAACGCTATTTACAAATACTCTAAACATTCTTAATTTAGCGCACATTCCTATTCATAGCAATGAAAGAAATGAAAACTTCCCTGTCATTATTGCCGGTGGACACGCGACATATAATCCAGAACCGATGTCTGCATTCATTGATGCATTTTTATTAGGCGAGGGAGAAGATATTATTCTCGATTTTATACATGAATTCCAAAAATTGAAGAATAAAGGCGTGGATAAAAACACTTTATTGTTTTCTCTTTCCCAGATTCCTGGGCTCTATGTCCCCTCACTTTATAAACCAATATACCAATCGGACGGCACAATTGAAAAAATAGACCGGGTAGATCCTCTCGTTCCTGAAATTGTAACAAAAAGAATTGTCGGAAAGCTACCATTTATTCCAAAGAAATTCATTGTCCCATCCATCAGCGTAGTACACAACCGCATTTCAATAGAGATTATGCGTGGGTGTACAAGAGGTTGTAGGTTTTGCCATGCTGGAATGGTCAATCGACCAGTGAGAGAAAGAAGTGTGGATGAAATAGTAGAAGGCATCCAGGAAGCAATTGATAATACTGGTTTTGAAGAAATCGCCTTATTATCTCTGTCGTCGAGTGACTACACGAATATTGGCGAGCTTCTAGATAAAATCAGTGAAAGATTTGTTGGCCAAAATTTAAAAGTTTCGCTTCCCTCATTACGAATTGAATCCTTTTCAATAGATTTAATGGAAAAACTAAAAGGTGCACGACAAGGTGGATTTACATTGGCACCTGAAGCCGCTACAGATCGAATGAGAAATATTATCAATAAACCAATATCGGACGAACAATTGCTATCGACAGCAAGAGAGATTTTCAAACGAGGTTGGCATACGATCAAATTATATTTCATGATCGGACATCCTTCGGAAACACTTGAAGACGTCAAAGCAATTGCAAATCTTTGTAAACAAGTCCTTTCTGAAGGACATAAAGCAATAGGAAAACGTGCAAGTGTACATGCTGGTGTATCCACCTTTGTACCCAAAGCACATACCCCATTTCAATGGGTCGCTTGTGACAATCCGGAGACAATCAAAATGAAACAAGAATTGCTTCGGAATGAATTGAAAGGTCCTGGTTTGAAATTTAACTGGACAGACCCAAAAGAAACAATGCTTGAAAGTTGGTTATCTAGAGGTGATCGAAGGTTAAGTAAAGTTATCGAATTTGCCTGGGAAGGTGGAGCCAAATTTGATGCCTGGCAAGACATGCATAATCATGAAATTTGGATGGAATCGTTCGAAAAAGCAGGATTAAACTACGAATATTATACAAATCGGACTCGATTTACCGATGAAATTTTCCCATGGGATCATATCAGCACCGGAATAAACAAATCATATATCTTTGAAGAATACCAAAACAGTTTGAATCAAAAATTGAGAAATGACTGCCGAGAGCAATGCTATGCTTGTGGTATTATCCAAAACTTCAAAGATGTCAGACAAATTAACCCGGGTAATTCATGGATGTGTCCTGAAGTAACACTAAAATCGAGGAAAAATGAAATCTCGCTACCGAATTAATTATTCAAAAAACGAGCTGATGCGTTATACCAGTAATTTAGATGTTCAAAAATCATGGGAGCGAACATTCAGACGTGCCAGAGTACCAATTGCATATAGTCAAGGATTTCATCCTCAACCAAAAATCCAACTGGCATGCCCACTTCCTCTAGGATTCCTGAGTGAAAACGAAATTTTAGATTTTGTAACCGAAGAAAAACTTGTTATCCCTAATCTTGAAACTCAGTTAGCAGAGAAAATTCCACCTGGAATTCAAATTAATGAGATAAATGAGGTTGAGCTAAACCAACCTTCATTGCAAGTACAAACCCGTGCAGCTCAATACAGGATGGAGTTTCTCAACCAACTTGAATTTTCTAAGCTTTCAGCAGATATCAATTTACTTTTGAGAAAAGATAACATCATTCGAACTCGTAGAGGCAAAACTTATGATCTCCGCCCACTCATCCTTGATTTAGTTGTTTTTGAAGAAGAATCTTTGCCGAAAATACGAATTACATTAAGTGCGCTCGAAAATGCGACAGGGAGACCCGAAGAAATTCTCGATGAACTTTTAATCCCATTTCAATCTGTTAGGATCACGCGTGAAATAACTCTATTAAAATGAACGCCAGATGAAAAACACTTCATTAATCGTATATTTAATAAGGGAATGCACAAATCGAGAATGCGAATTCCGTTTTCCAGCTCCTGAGGATTCGGGGATTGGCATTAATTGCCCAAAATGTAAATCAATCACAAATATTATCCGGGAAATCGTTTTAAACCCGGATCTAAAAGAGACCATAAATCATGTTTTCCCAATCAATAATTTAGAAGTCGTTTTGGATAATGTTCGTTCAAGTTTCAATGTGGGCGCAATATTTCGGTCATCCGATGGTGCTGGCATTTCAAAAATACATTTATGCGGAATTTGTCCATCACCTTTAAATATTAAAGTCCATAAAACAGCATTAGGTTCTGAGTTATCTGTCCCCTATGAAATTCATAATAACGCATTAAAACTGATTCGGGATCAAAAAAAACTGGGGAAACGGATCTGGGCATTGGAAAAGACAAATACATCAATAAGCATTGAACAATATAAATTGTGCAAGACAGACCCTTCTACTGTTCTGGTTGTTGGTAATGAAATTTCAGGAATCGATCCAGACATTCTGGCTATTTGTGATGAACAAATCCATATTCCAATGTCCGGAATAAAAGGATCGCTCAATGTTGCAATTGCATTTGGAATAGCAATCTATAATTTACTTGACTTTTCATCTTACTGATCCGGAGGTCAATCATATTTTATGCCAATCTATGAATACATTTGCGAAGATTGTTTTACAAAATTCGAAGTATTAAGACCTTTTGCTTTAGCAGATAATGAAACACCTTGTAAAAAATGCAGTTCTCCAAATACAAGAAGAATGTTATCCAAATGCAATTCTTTCATCGAAGGTGGAATAATCACGAACCAAACCGCCCGTAGTTGTGGTTCATGTTCTGGAGGATCATGCAATGGATGCCACCATTAAGAAAATACAAAAAATGAATGATCATTTTCATCACAAGAATATCCTAATTACTGGCGGTTCAAGTGGGATTGGTCTAGCTCTCGCAAAACAATTGACTGAACTTGGAGCAACAGTCTGGATATTGGGCACCAATCGAGAGAAGCTTGAAAATGCCATTAAAGACATCGATCCAACTTCTTCACGAATATTCCAGGCCGATGTCACAATTATGAAAGAGCTACAGGGAGTGTATGATTATTTTAGATCTAAAGGGATTAGGTTAGATGTTCTTATAAATTCTGCAGGAGTAGCACAACCTGGCGAATTTGAGGAGCAAGAGATTGATTTATTTCATTGGATGATGAATATTAATTATTTTGGAACCGTAAATGCAATCAAATCCTTTTTGCCACTTATGGATAAAGGATCAAATATCGTGAATATTTCTAGTATGGCAGCGATATTAGGAATATATGGTTATACAGCTTATAGTGCTTCTAAATATGCTGTCAGGGGATTCAGTGATGCATTGAGAAGTGAATTGAGAATAAAAGGGATAAGTGTATCCATTGTTTTTCCACCAGATACCCAAACTCCCCAATTAGATCACGACAACAAATATAAACCCAAAATTACTAAAGAATTATCGTCAACTGCTGGGGTCATGACTGCAGAAAATGTCGCAAAATCGATAATTCTCGGGATAAAAAGTAAAAAATATATAATCATTCCTGGAATGGAAAGTAAGTTCATT
>PHBS01000064.1 GCA_002841995.1 Chloroflexi bacterium HGW-Chloroflexi-8 | reverse complement strand
CCAGTGTTATAGATAAACAATGTGCTGATAAAGTGATTTCGTTTCTTTGACCGGTTCGTGACCGTGCCATTATATAAAATTCCTAATTTTTTTGAATCAACCTGAAATGAATATGCCGCCCCATTGTACCAGGCAATTTCTTCGGCTGAAATTGAACTTCTAAACACGTTGGTGTGACTGCTCCATTCGGACATAGTTTCCGGGACAAGTAAAGTTACATAATCTTTTGGCGAAAACACCAGCCGGTTTCCATCAGGAGAGAATTTCGGAAAACTCCATTCCCCAAAAATTTCTTGAGTGATTATTTCTTTCGCAACATCAAATACAACAATTTCAAATCGGTATCCTGGTCTCAAAATCATCACAAACATCTGATTATTATCCGGAGCAAACATCAGACTCATCGGTTCAAAGATTACATTTTCCTTTAAAAAATATTCAAATTCCCGGTTGGATTGCGTGGAGAGATTAATGATTTTTATTTTGTTGGGTTGATCCGCAACTGCCATCAGATTTCCATCCGGACTGATGGCATATGGGATGACATACCCTTCTGCATCCTTAAGGTTGCCAACGTCTAGCTGGGTTACCTCATAAGTTTGCAAGTTGATGAATGCTGGATCAAAATTGTTTGATTGAACAAAGAGCCTGCCATCTTCCATAAAAAACTGAACGATCATATTCGGAAATTGGCGCAGAATTTCGAGAGTCTCACCATCCAGGACATCCAACCCAAGATTTGTGGTCAGGATTATTTTAGAGCCATCCGGCGACCAGATGGCTGATCGTGGAACGCCATTCGGGTAGATTGAATCCTTCCGGATCAGTTGAAGCTCACTGATATTGTTTTTGTTGATCACAACTGGCTGTGGAATTGTGGTTGGCGTTGGTGAGGGGGAAGGTTCAGGTGTAGGAGTGCTGCTGGGAGTAGGTGTGCTTGTGTTTGTTGGGTTAGCTAGTACCGTTGTTGATGTAGGGGTTTTTAAAATAACCGTTGAAGTTGGCGTTTCTGAAGTGGGCAATGAAATGCCAGATCTGCAACCTACCAGACAGAACATCTGAAATAAGCTGATCATGAAAAATAGAATCATTTTTTTCATGAATGACTCCCCTATCAAATATTGGAAAGCGGTTATAAAAAAAATTAGGAAATTGGTTGCTATTCATTTAAATATACAGGATGATTGAAATTCGTTGGTACTAACGATTGAACTGGTACAAACTGTGCAACATAGATCTACATGACCTTCCCTGTAGTTTCGTCTGATGATCAATCCATGCCAGAGCTCAAAAATGAAATTGATGCTTTGAACGAAAAGTCATGGAATCTGGAATCGATCAATCCTCAATCCGGAATGCGCCTGAGCAAAGAAACCTATAAGCTTTCCACCAGCGGATCTTTTCAGGTAAACGTCTATAAAAAAGGGATGGCAGATAGCTTGTTTAACCAGGCACATTTTAATTTAAGCTTTGGTGACTATCAGCTTGCTTTGTCACAATCCCTGGAAGCTTTGTCTATTTATACGGACTTAAAAGAATCTACACGTCAGGCGCAATCCATGTGTGTGATGGGAGCAATTTATTTAAGCTTGAATGAGTATAACAAGGCTATGGGCACACTGGTCAAAGCAATGGAGATTGCCAGGCACCTGAATCATGAACTTCCATTGGGTGAAATCCTGTTGACAATGGGGATGGTCTTTTTATATGCAGGGGACACGTCCAGGGCAATTCTAGAAATTAAACGAAGCCTTCAAATTTTTCAGCAAACGAATCAATTGAAATTATCCGCTTATGCATTTTGCAATCTGGCGGCGGCTTATAAATCGGAAAATGAAATTGATATTTTCAGGCAATATCTTGAACGGTGTGAAAAGGTGGCTGTTCAAATTGGTAGCGACTTGATCATGATCGATGTTTTAAGGCAAAAAGGTCAATTTGAACTCCAATCTGGAAATCTCGAAAAAGCACAGGAACTGTTTCAGCAAAGTCTGAAACTGGCAGATACTCATGGTTACAAAGCAGACCAGGTTTCCTCTTCTCTTTGGATGAGCGATGTCTTTTTCAAATGGGGAAAACTCGATGAAGCAATTGCACTCCTGGTAGAAGCGCTCAATAAATCACGAAAAAACCGGTTTACTGAAGGAAGTTTGCATGCGCATCAAAAATTAGCGCTTATATATGAACAACAAAAAGAATATCAACAAGCCTATGAACATCTAAAAGCTTATATTGATTTGGAGCTTAAATTCACCTCGGAAAAGAATGACCTCAAATACCAGTCCCTGGAGACAATCTACCATGCTCACTCGGTTCAGCAGGAAGCCAGAATTTTACAAAATCAGTACGATCAGTTGGAAAAGGAAATTTCAGATCGTAGATTTGCAGAAGAAGCCCTAAAGCAAAGCGAAGATAAATTTCGCAGGTTGGCAAATCTGGATCCGGTAACAGGTCTAAACAATCGTCGTTATTTCTATTCATTGGCATTGAGTGAATTTAAACGAATTAGTCGTTATTTTCACCCGTTAACCGTCATGATGATTAACGTGGATAATTTTATTAAAATCAATGATCAGTTTGGACATTTGCTGGGTGATCAGATCCTTAAAATGGTAGGAAGGCAATTGGAAACATTTTTAAGAGAAGTGGATATTCTTGGCAGGTATGGAGGTGTAGAATTCGTTGTCTTGATGCCGGAAACCACTTTAGATCAGTCTGTTCCGGTTGCGAACCGGTTGTTAAGTTTGTTTTCCGACAAGAGTTTTGAAATCCGTGACGAAACTGTTCAGTTAACGATCAGTATCGGCATTGCGTCTTTTGAAGCGAATATTTCGCTGGATCGATTGATTGAAAGAGCGGATCGAGCCCTCCAGGTGGCGAAGAATGCGGGACCAAACCGGATATCCATCTGGGAAGATTCAATGGACGTGCTTCCCATTAAATAATTTGGAATTTGTGGATGCATAAATCCTGCTGGATGATAGAATCGATGTGCATTGAAAAGGACATTTCATTCTAAAAAACCTCAAGGACAAATTACCAGAGGAAAAACTGCCCGGAATCGTTTACGAAGGGTAGACAATTTCCTGTTGTTGTATGCCGGGTCTCTACTTCGTGAAAAATTACCCGAGTTCCGGCGTGCGTTTTATGTTGATTTGGGTTATGGCGCTGAACCTTTCACTGCACTGGAGAGTGCTGCGCGGTTGCGAACGGTTAATCCGAATTTGCCCGTGTTAGGTGTTGAAATTGAAGTGGACCGGGTTGCCAATGCAAAACCTTTCGAAGATAGTAAAACAATCTTCCGACTCGGCGGGTTTAATATTCCATTACAGGAGGGAGAAACAGTCCGAGCTATTCGGGCTTTTAACGTCCTGCGCCAATATGAAGAGAAAGATGTTTTGCCATCTTTAGAAATGATGGGTTCGACTTTAATGGAAGGCGGTTTACTAATCGAAGGCACATCAGATCCATTTGGGCGAGTTTGGGTGGCGAATCTACTTCGTAAAATCAAAGGGGAATTAAGAGTGGAAGGGCTTCTCTTTAGCACCAATTTCCGCTGGGGATTTGAGCCTGCAATTTTTCAACCCGTGCTACCCAAGAATCACATTCATCGAATGATCCCGGGCGAATTGATCTATGAATTTATGGAATCCTGGAAACGAGCTGCATTGGAGACCATTGCTTTTAGAGATTGGGGAATCCGAAGATGGTTTATTGCTACCGCAAGACGTTTGGGAGAATATCCATATCCATTGGAGCTGCATTCAAAGTACTTGAATCGGGGGTATTTATTTTGGAAAATAGACCGACTTAATTAATGATTTTTTTAAAACAATTGAAATCGTAATTATGTGGATTGACTGCAATTATATAAATAGCCAATTTTTTCATAACCACTCATTATTGCTAAATCCACTTTCACCTATTAAAACAATCTAAACCAATCTGTGCCAAAGATGATAGAGATAGCAATTATGACGAAGATGATTGCAAAAATGGCCCCGCATCCGCATCCCGAACAACCCCGCCCAAATCCAAAACGGCGTTGCAACCAATCAAACAATTTGTCCAGGAGAAATAATTTAAGTAATCCTGCCAAACATCCACTACGGTCATCCATTTCCACCTCCAAAAATTCAAATGAATTATTTTATTATGCTATAGATTCGAGTTTTTGTAACTTATTATTGGATTGAACTAAGATCAGGAAATTTAAGAGGGCTAGTATGAGTAAAACATAGGGACCGATTTGACTGAGAAGATGAGGGAGATTTCCAATATCATTTGCGATTGGAATTAAAGGGATGATGCCCGAAAGTAAGGCGAACAAATTCCATGTACCATGAATTAATACTGCAGCGAGATAATTCACAAAAAAACGGTTCCAATTGCGGTTGTAAAAAGCGCTTGCCAGACCCCATCCTACCAAACCGGAAAGTGTGACATGCAAAAGGCCAGTACCCATTCTGCCAATCAACAGGAAAAACCAGCTTTGGTCGGTTGGTGATCCAATCGCACCCAGGGTTTCCAGAGTGGCAAAACAAGCACCTGCAATCATTCCACCTACAAAGCCCTGGGCAGGTGTGAGTTTTTTCCCGGCTAGAAACCAGAGCGCCATGGGTTTGAAGAATTCTTCAATAATTGGCACCAGAAAAGCAATCACAAAAATGCTGCCATTTAATACAATTGGGTTTTTGAAAAGATTAACTAATAATTGCTCTGCAATTTGCGGGTCCAATTGCCCGGTAGACAATTGTTCACTATATTGCATAATCATTCGCAGTAAATCGGGCTGGTTCATTAACCAAAAAACGATAAGCAAAATAATGAGACCAAAAATGAAAATTTCAATGGTCAGGATGATCGGCATAGTTGCAAAAAAGTTAAAACCGACAGCTCCCCAGGAACGGTTTGAAGAACCAAGAGAGAGGTTTTTCGATCCAATCAGAATTAAAAATACCAGCGGAATCGTGACCAGTGGAATAACAAATACTGAGTTTAAAATTCCAACCCAGGTCCAGTTGCTGCCAATTATTGTAATGATCAAAGAAAAAAGCCAAATGATCGATAAGATTACAAGAATTTGTTTTTTCATGAAGGAAGAGATTTTTGGAACCTTTTGCCTTCTTAACCTTTGTATTGCCAAAAACAGACCGGGGATAAAAAGCAGGCTGATCAGCAGTGAAGCCCAGGCGATTACTAAAATGGTACTGGACTGTTGAATGGATTGTGGATCAGAGGCTAATCCAGACACTGCCATGATCAGAAATAGGAAAAAGGCACCCAGACTGATAAGAAATCCCAGGCTGTTCATCACAGCCTGGATTATCGTGTAAGTTTTTGCGCGTCCCTGAAAATATTCGCTTGAGGGCATTATTTTTCTTGGATGGAGATACTCAGAATTCGATCCGGATCTGCTAAAACAGTGTCTTTGGATGCGTCTCGGGCGGTTAAATTGCTAACCACGTCCATACCTTTTGTGACTTTCCCAAAGACAGTGTAGTTACCATCCAGGGTTGGCTGGGCAGCATATGTAATAAAAAATTGACTGCCATTGGTGTCTGCACCGCCATTAGCCATGCCAACAACACCTTCACTGTCAAATTTTAAATCGGAGATTTCATTTGCATAGGTATATCCGGGACCACCCATACCAGAACCGAGCGGGTCACCAGTTTGGGCTACAAATTCTTTGATAACGCGATGGAAGGATACGTTGTTGAAATACCCATCACGCGCCAGAAAAACAAAACTATTGACGGTCAAAGGTGCCTTATCCGGATATAAATCGATCACAATGTCGCCCTTTGTTGTCGTAATTGTGGCTGTGTATTGCTTGGCTGGGTCGATGACCATGGGTGGGCATTGTTTGTATGTGCTTTTATCGTAATCAATCAGATCCAGAATACCTTTTAAGGTTGAATAACCATAGGAGGCTTGATAAGCAACACCATTGATAAAGATAAAAACGCTGGGTGTGCCAGTAAGGCCAAGTTTTTCAGACGCATCATTAAAGGCAACATCCATTTTTGCCTGGATGGCTGGATCTTTATAATCTGCGGAAAATTTTGTGGTGTCCAGACCGATTTGCTTGGCTAATTCAAGGGCGTATTGATCGAATTGCTCAACAGTATATCCGCTTCCACCCCAGGTGGATTGACTTTGAAAGAGCGCATCGTGCATCTCAAAGAATTTACCCTGAACACCGGCAGCTTCTGCTGCTCTTCCGGCTGACATCGCCCGGTCATGGATACTGGTTAAAGGAAAATGGCGAACGACAACGTTGACTCTGTCAGCAAAATCTGCTTGAAAACGTTCTAATTCAGGAGCAGCCTGGGCACAGTAGGGGCATTGGAAATCGGTATAAACAATAATGGAAATTTCCGCATTTTTGGAACCTAAAATCCAGTCTGTATCACTGGGTAATGGGACTGGTGGTCTTTGATCCACAGGAATTTCCGGAATCAGACTGGATACTTTGCATACAGTCGTTTCACCGGTCTGACTGCTGACCTTGGGGCCGGTTGTAGCCGTGATTTCCATTGTTGGTTCTGTTATCGGTGCAGGTTCGTTGGTTTTTGGCTGACATGCTGAAAGCAGCAAGGATGCCAACAGAACAAATATGATCATGATTTGAAATTTACGCATAAAAAATCCTACCTTTCATACTGCGCTGCCCTTTACCCCTTGGCCGGGATAGGAAGCTTAGTGGCTATCGCCTGGCGCAGGGCTAATTGTACTTCATTTATAGACTGGTTGGCATTGATTGTGATCCAGCGGGATGGCTCATTTGCTGCCATTTCCAGATACCCTTTTCGAACACGTTCATGGAAAGCCTGATTAAATGCATCCAGACGGTCCCATTTCCCACCGTTCGTTTTGCGACGGTCCAGCCCTGTTTTTGCATCCAGATCCAGTAGAAGCGTCAGATCAGGGTAAAGATTTCCAGTGGCAAAATTTAGCAGGTTTTTCAGAGTGGTCAGGTCTACACCGTGACCATATCCCTGATATGCCATTGTAGAGTCAGCGTAACGGTCGCACAGAATGATCGTACCTTTATCCCGTAAAGGGCGAATGACTTCCTCCACTAACTGAGCGCGGGAACTCAGGAATAATAAAATTTCGGTGCGCGGATGCATGGCTGTGTTTTCCAGTTTATTTAATACAATCTCCCGGATTTGGTTACCGATCTCGGTTCCGCCTGGTTCGCGGGTTGTATAAACTTCATAACCTTCTGCCCTTAACCAGTCTGCCAATAAGGGGAGTTGAGAGCTTTTTCCACTGCCATCCGGTCCTTCTAATGAAATAAACATAATTACTCCCGAAAAATACGAACCCTGCGGTTGGGTTCTTTTCCATAAGAATGCGAGACTAGTTGGGCCTGTCTGGCCATTTCATGCTGTAAACGGCGAACTGCAGCGGAAGCTGGGGGCAGATCCGACCAGCGTTGACCATTGAGAACTGCTCGAATGGCATCCTCGGTTAATTTGGAAGCCAGATCCCACTCATCTGTCCTGCTGATATTTTCAAGGTCAATGTTATAGATTTCCGCAAGCGTTTTTTCCATCTGACTGACCGTATTGGAGCGCAAGAAATACAGGGGCACACCGCGTTCTTCGGCATCAATTAATAATTGCTGGCGGGACCGATAATATGTGCGCAAAGTGAGCACCAAATCGGCTTCTTCTGGACTGCGGACGACAACAGCCGGGACATTCAGGTGTTTTGCAGCTTGTTCCAACCGATTTCGGGCAACGCCATAAGGAAAAATACGCACATTCTGCAACTTTCCCCGTTCGATGGTCTGGGGGCGAGAATCACTACCAAATGATTGATTCTGCACAAAACTGCCATTTTCAGCACTTCGACGCATGCCCTGCGCCATGGGTGTTCTGCGCGTATTCGCCACCGGAGCTGGTGCTTTTTCAATGTGGATTTTATGGTTCTCATCCCGGTATCGCAATTCCGGGGGTAAAGGATAGCTTCTCAGTAGCGAATCAACTGCTTGTGAAACGTCGACATGAATTGCCAGTCGATTACGTTCCTGGATTTCTACCAAAACATCAAAGGTTGGTGGTGAGCGTCGTTCTAATACGGTCTTTTGGGTACCACGTCGGCGCGCTTCCTCATCTGAAAGAGTGACCGATTCAATGCCACCAATCAAATCAGAAAGAGTCGGGTTCAATAACAGATTTTCGAGTGTACGGCCGTGCGCAGTAGCGATGAGCTGAACGCCGCGCTCCGCAATCGTACGGGCAGCCAGTGCTTCCAACTCGCGTCCAATTTCATCAATGACGATTACTTCCGGATTGTGGTTTTCCACAGCCTCAATCATGACTTCGTGTTGTAAAGAAGGTAAAGCGACCTGCATTCGACGAGCCATACCCACGGCAGGATGGGGAACATCACCGTCACCACCGATTTCATTGGAGGTATCTACAATAATGACTCTTTTCTTTTCTGCCAGAATTCGGGCAGCTTCCCGCAGCATGGTCGTCTTGCCGATGCCGGGTTTTCCTAATAAAAGCACACTCTTTTCGGATTCGATCAGGTCCTGGATGATGTCGATTGTGCCATATACAGCCCGACCAACACGGCAAGTCAGCCCAACGATATGGCCACGCCGGTTGCGAATGGCAGAAATCCGGTGAAGCGTGCGCTCCATACCGGCTCGGTTATCCGCATCAAAATCGCCAATTTTTTCCACCACCGCAGCGATGTCTTCGTGGGTAATGTCAGTTTTTGCCAGGTCGATTTCTGTATCCACAAAGCGGGCTTTCGGTTTTCGACCCAAATCCAAAACGATCTCAAGCAGATTATCTGCGTTGTCGGCTTCTTCCAGTGCGCGGGCAATATCCGTTGGTAAAACATCGAAAAGCGCTCGCAGATCGTCGGTTATTCTTTTTTCATTCATTTGTTAGTTATCTTAGTCCTTATGTTTAGCCTGTGAAGGTCTTGCAGATTTACCCAAAACCGATCCTTAAAGGCAGAATACTTTGATTCAATTTTACCTTAAATTCCTTGCGGCATCGGGATCAACATATAGCTTGTATCGAGTTTGAATTATGAGTTCCTGCACGATTCAGATGAAAAAAATATAACCATTATTACCCACCCGATCCTTTTAGCGGATGGCGGGTACTTGTACCGCCTGAGAGTACGAAACCCATGTTCAAGAACCGGGCAGGAGATTAGCGCACATTAATAAGAGATTTTTTAACCACGAAATACACGAAAAACCCGAAATGAATGAAAAGAGAAGGACAAAAAGATGAATTGGCGAAAGTGAAACCCAGCATTTTAACATTAATTCACCCTTCATCTGTAATCCGAATTCGACAGGAAAAAAGATTAACCACAAAACACACGAAAAACCCGAAATGAATGAAATGAGCAGGGCAATAGGATGAATTGGTGAAGGTGTAACCCAATATTTTAATAATTTTTCCCCCTTCATTCGTAACGAAAATTCGACAGGAAAAAAGATTAACCACGAAACACACAAAAGACCCGAAATAAATGAAAAGAGAAGGGCAAAAGGATGAATTGGCGAAAGTGTAACCCAACATTTTAATAATAATTTCCTCCTTCATCTGTAACACAAATTCGACAGAGAAAAAGATTAACCACGAAATACATGAAAGACCCGAAATAAATGAAAAGAGCAGGGCAAAAGGATGAATTGGCGAAAGTGGAACCCAATATTTTAATAATTTTTTCCCCTTCATCTGTAACACAAATTCGACAGGGAAAAAGATTAACCACAAAACACACGATAAACCCGAAATAAATGAAAAGAGCAGGGCAATGATGTTAATTATGCGCTTTGCGACTTATTGATCTTTCGTCTTGGTTGTTTGGTTAAAAAATATGTGGTTGGATGGAGTGGTGGCAGTCTTGTTATGCCTTACTTTTTCCGTCGAATATGCTGCACGATGGTTGCGGAAGGTTCGGTACCGTGTGCTTCCAACACCTTGCGGATCGGATTCAACGCTTCTACCTTTTGTCTGCGAACCAGGTGTTTGACCAAAAGGACTTTTCGTGCGCTGGTCTCTGCATTTAAATCTTCAATTGCGCTGTTTAACCAGGATTGATAGTCGCGAACTGCCATGAAAATGGTTTTCCCGGTTTGTATGTTGACCTTTTTGACCATACTGGATAACAAGGCGTGTGGTTCACGCATATTGGGATGCACGACCGGAATCAGGTAGACACCATTCGGTCCGGAAATCATTTCGACAAAGGCCAGTAATTCACCGTTGAGTTTATAACCCAATCCTTGGACAATCCGTTTATCCAAACCCTCCGCGCCTTGTACCAGAGGGGGCACGATGGAATGATACAAATTCTGTAATTCGCGTGTGTCCAGCGATTGCAAAGGTCGCCATTCACCTTGCAAATCTGATGTTGCGGGGTTTGAATTTTGAATTTTCCAGATTTGTTGGCGTGTGTAGACACTGAAACCAGCCATACGAAAGCATTCGAAGGCTTTTTCATCTTCGTCCATCTCAGCCAAAAAACGAAAAGCACCACGATTGCAAGATTCCCATGCCAGATGATCCAACAGCGCAATCACAGCCGGGTTCCCGGCAGCCTGGCTTGGGGCTAGAAATCCCAGCCGTGTGGCTTCTTCGCCAATGTGCATATAAATTTGACCCATTAAAGGCAAGCTGCTCTTATTTTCTTTTGCCAGACCGATATAACTGCTGAAGTCCAGGCGGAAATATCCCAGGACTGTACCCAAGCTGCCAGGCGTGCCATGTGTAGTTTCCAGGATACTGTCTGTGCAAACTAAACGGGTACGGTACTGATATAGTTTTATAAAGTCATGCCAGGAAAAGGGTCTTACTTCGATTTTACAATCTCCAGAAAATAACGGTGAAAACGATCGTCTGTGGTCAACTCTGGATGAAAAACAGTTGCCAACCAACGATTTTGCCGCGCAGCCACCAAGCGTCCATCCGATAAACTTGCCAATTTTTCAACATTTTCTGCAACTGATTCAATGATCGGGGCGCGAATGAAAATAGCGTGGAAAGGATGTTCATTTGGGTCAACAGTCTTGAGCACTGGCACATCCAGGTCGGTCTCAAAACTATCCACCTGGCGCCCAAAAGCGTTGCGGATAATTTTTATATCCATCAGGTTGAGGAGCGGTTGTTTGCGATCGGCATTCTTTGAAAGAAAAATTGCCCCTGCGCAGGTACCCCAGACCGGGTATTGTGATCCATAGGCTTGCAGATCTTCCAGCATGTGGAAATCCATGGCCAGTTTACCAAGTGTCGTGGATTCACCACCAGGGATGATCAAACCATCCAGATCCTGCAGTTGTGCGCTGTTTCTAACCTGGATCGCATCAACGTCCAGTTTTTCCAGAATGAGTTGGTGCTCTAAAAAGGCACCTTGAAAGGCGAGAATGCCTATTTTCATAAAATGGACTTTACCAGCCCCGACCGGCAAGTAGATCTTGATCCGGTATACTCGATATTTGACGCCCGACCATCGCTTCACCCAGATTGCGGCTAATTTCAGCCAGCATTTTGGGATCGTTGTAGTGGGTAACGGATTTAACGATGGCATTGGCTCGTCTTGCAGGATTGCCAGATTTGAAAATACCAGACCCCACAAATACACCATCGACACCCAACTGCATCATCAGGGCTGCGTCAGCAGGTGTGGCAATCCCACCCGCCGCAAAATTTACGACTGGTAATTTGCCAAGTTTTCGGGTCTCGACCACCAGTTCATAGGGAGCGCCGATTGTCTTGGAATACGCCATTAATTCTTCTTCCTGCATGGCTTGCAAGTGTCGGATATCGCCCAACACCTGACGAGCATGCCTTACAGCCTCGACCACGTCACCGGTACCGGCTTCGCCTTTGGTTCGGATCATGGCAGCCCCTTCACCAATACGGCGCAGTGCTTCGCCCAGATTACGGCAGCCACACACAAACGGGACTTTAAAATTGTGTTTTAAGATATGGTTGGCTTCATCAGCCGGGGTAAGGACTTCTGACTCATCGATGTAATCCACCCCTAAAGCTTCTAGAATCTGCGCTTCCACGAAATGCCCGATTCTGCATTTGGCCATAACGGGAATACTGACGGTGTCCATAATTTTAAGGATTAACTCCGGATCGCTCATACGGGCAACGCCGCCGTCTGCGCGAATATCAGCTGGGACACGCTCCAAAGCCATGACTGCACAAGCGCCGGCTTCCTCGGCAATTCGGGCGTGTTCAGGTGTGACCACATCCATGATGACGCCACCTTTGAGCATCTGTGCCAGCCCCTTCTTTACCACAAACGTGCCAACTTCATTCGTCATTCAGACCTCCAATAACACAGAAAAAAATTGATCTTACCTATGGATTTTACCATGCCATAAGGTGGGATACAAATTTCGGTGAAGGTGATCAGGGTGCTCTTCCTTTTGTAGATACTATTAATTTTTTTTCTCCTTGCATAATGTAAAATAAATTGGAAAAAGGAGCATAAACATGAATTATTTCATCCGACCTGAGGCGCAAAAAGATTATTACCGGGTTGCCGAGATTAATGCCCTGGCATTCAGATCGTTTATCGAAAATCCTGCGGAACGTAGTTATATCGCAGAAGTAACACTGGTGGATTCACTCCGTCATTCCGCCAATTTTGACCCGGATCTGGCATTGGTGGCTGAATGGGAAGGAGAGGTGGTTGGATACGCACTTTTTACCCCTTACACTGTCAGGATCGGTGGTGTAGAACATAAAGCCGTTTCGCTGGCACCGCTGACTGTCGATCCAAAAATGCAAAAAATGGGGGTAGGGACAGCATTAATGGAAAAAGGGCATGCAATCGCAAAAGAAAAGGGTTACGATTTTGCCTTTTTGCTCGGCCATACTGAATATTATCCGCGTTTTGGGTATCAGACCGGCATGTTTGGACCCTATGTACTGGACGTTAAGGTCACCGATATACCGGCGGGAGAATTAGATTTGGTTGAACGCGAAGTGCGCCGCGGTGATATTCCCGACCTGGTTGATATGTGGCATACCTGGTTTGATGATGTCGATCTGGCGCTTTTCCCCGGGAGTACATTACTGGATTGGATCAGTCATTGTGAAAAGATCATCAGTACGGTTTTGGTAGAAGACGATAAGGTTTTAGGGTACACACGATACATGCTTGGGGATGCGGGTGATGTGAAATTATTTCTGGCTCGTGATGAAAAGGCTGTTTTGCAGGTTCTACGGTTTTTGGCGGAAAAAGCGATAAAGCATGATCAAGCGATGTTGCATTTGCCTTTACATAGCGACTCGGCTTGTGTACAAAATTGGATAAAAATTCCCTTTACAGTTCAAAAAAGTATTTGGAACGCAGCCATGATTTGTCTTTTGAATGAGCAGAACCTGGTGGTGAAAAGCTATCTGGATCAGGTCCAGAGTGGTTTAAGAACGCAGGGTTTATTGCTCTATCCACCCCAGGTGGAATTTTCTTGATGTTTGAGAGGGAATATGAATGAACACATTTTAACAGGTATTGGACTCATTATTATACTGGGTGTCAGCGCACAATGGATTGCCTGGCGATTTAAATTACCATCTATTTTATTGCTGCTTCTTTTTGGCTTTCTGGCTGGTTCAGTCTTTAAAGTTTTAGATCCGGAGAAATTGTTGGGAGAAATTTTATTTCCAGCCGTTTCACTTTCAGTGGGCGTAATCTTGTTTGAAGGTGGTTTAAGTCTTAAATTAGAGAATTTAAAAAAGATCAGAGGCGTCGTACGAAATCTGTTAACGATCGGTGCGTTGGTTACGCTGCTTTTGGTAATTCCGGCCAGCCATTATATTTTGAATTTGAACTGGTCCTTATCGATTCTTTTAGCATCCATTTTAGTAGTGACTGGACCAACAGTGGTTGTGCCGATGTTACGATTTATTCGCCCGCGAGGGAATATTGCTTCGATTCTAAAATGGGAAGGCATGTTAATTGACCCAATTGGTGCCACTTTGGCTGTGCTGGCATTTAATGCCATCATTAGTCGGTTTGGATATGTCAACTTTCTTCCGAGTATGCTGGGTGGCACATTGTTAGGGATGCTGGTAGGTACGGCATTCGGTTCATTGGCTGCCTTGATCGTCATTCTGTTATACGAGCGTAACTGGGTACCGCAATATTTGCATACTCCGGTTGCCTTGATTATGATGTTAGCCATGTTTATCGGTTCCAACAGCTTGTTCCCGGAATCTGGCTTGATGGGCGCAATCGCAATGGGTGTTGTGATGGCGAACCAGAAACGAGTCGGTGTCGAACACATCATCGAGTTTAAAGAACAATTAGGTGTACTTTTACTTTCTGTTTTATTTATTGTCCTGTCTGCAAGAGTGGAAATATCTCAGTTTGCAAAAGTAGGTTGGCCAGGGATCTTATTTGTTCTCGCGTTGGTATTGGTCGTGCGACCTGTTAGTGTCTGGCTTTCGACCAGACACAGTGATTTGAATAGAAAAGAAGTTTTATTCCTGAGCTGGATGGCCCCACGTGGAATCGTCGCAATGTCCGTTGCATCACTTTTTGCTCTGGAGCTCGAAAATGAAGGAATTGCCGGAGCAGAAATGATTACACCAATCACCATTATGGTGGTTGTGGGGACAGTGTTAATCTACTCCACAACAGCTGGTCCATTGGCACGTTTTCTTAATCTGGTAGAAAAACATCCGCAAGGTGTTTTGATCGTTGGTGCAAATCGAATTGGGAGATCGTTGGCACAAGCCCTTAAGGATTTTGGCATTTTTGTAACATTAGTCGATACAAACCAATTGAATGTACGCTGGGCAGTCAATAGTGGTTTAATGGCAATTGAAGAAAGTATATTTTCGGATTCGGTGATGGACCAGATCTCATTGGGAGAAATTGGCTATTTACTCGCCCTGACCCCGGATGATCAAATTAACGCGATGGCTTGCCTGCGTTTTGCGGAAATTGTTGGCAAAGAGAACGTTTTCCAGCTCAATCCGCATAAAAACAATATCTCCGTTGAGTTCAGAAAGCGGATGCATGGAAAGTACCTTTTTGATTGTGAAAAAACTTATGAAAAACTTGATTTGGCATTTTCTGAAGGTGCAAATATTGAAATTGTTCCGGTGGGGGATGATCATAAATTCGTCATTTCAAATGGGCAAACGCCAGGTCTTGTGCTTTTTGTTAAGAACACCAAAAACAAACTGACAATTGCGGCCTGTGGAAATGTTATACAATATCAAAAATCAGACAAGGTACTTATATTAAACTCATCTCAATCCAATAAATAAACCTTCAGAAAATGCGAGGTTGACTGTGACTGAGAATCATTTCAAGGATGTGTATGCTGAATTGCATGCAATGATGAAAAGTTTTGCACATGATCTTGTTGTAAAAGCTGATAGTGAAGATGGGCTGATGGTAGTGGGACCAAAACCGGATATGAAGGGAAGAGAGTTGTGGTTCGGTGGTTTTCAGATTAAGAAAAATTACGTCAGTTACCATTTAATGCCTGTATATATGAATCCCGGGTTGCTGGAGGGACTCTCGCCGGAATTACGGAAACGAATGCAAGGGAAGTCGTGTTTTAACTTTAAAAAGGTTGACGAAAAGTTGTTTTCTGATCTGCGTGATTTAACACAAAAAGGGCATGATTGGTTTTTGGAAAATGCTGATAAATTTGTTTATTAGACCAGTTAACGGTCATTTCCTTCCAATTCTGTGGGAATATGATAAAATATTTGTCGCTTGGGGGCGTGGTGTAGTGGCTAACATGCGGCCCTGTCAAGGCCGAGATCGCGGGTTCGATACCCGTCGCTCCCGCCAGGCAAAAAAGAGACTCTCCGAAAAGGGAGTCTTTTTGTATCGAGATCGGAGGTACCCACAAGGGGTAAATTTTCGAACCCCGTCGCTCCCGCCAGGCAAAAAAGAGACTCTCCGAAAAGGGAGTCTTTTTGTATCGAGATCGGAGGTACCCACAGGGGGTAAATTTTCGAACCCCGTCGCTCCCGCCAGGCAACAAAGAGACTCTCCGAAAAGGGAGTCTTTTTGTATCGAGATCGGACGTACCCACAAGGGGTAAATTTTCGAACCCCGTCGCTCCCGCCAGGCAACAAAGAGACTCTCCGAAAAGGGAGTCTTTTTGTATCGAGATCGGAGGTACCCACAGGGGGAGGATGATGTCCGAACGGCACTCTAAAAGTTGGACGCAAGTAACAGAAAAGGAAAGGGTTTTATATACTGAAGAATCTGACATCCTATCAAAAAATATTATTTCAATAAACCGCAAACACAAAACCTGGTTTTTCTTCCTTCAAGTCAGGGCTTTTGCTTCGATAAAACCAGGTTTCACTTGATTTTTTGTATTTTCCAATCTGAAGAGATCGATCATTCATACTGCAAACAGGAACAGTTAAAACCAGGTTTCATCCTGATACAGACGATCAATATTGAGATTAAGAAACCTGGTTTTTTTACGTATAGAGGGTGTTTTCCATTCATACTTCCGCAAACATTTGTGCCCCATACAAACACGAAACCCGGTTTTTCTTCCTTCATCTCAAGGCTTTTGCTTCGATAAAACCAGGTTTCACGAGATTTTTTGTATTTTACAATTTGAAGAGATCGATCATTCATACTGCAAACAGGAACAGTTAAAACCAGGTTTCATCCTGGTACTGACGATCAATATTGAGATTAAGAAACCTGGTTCTTTTACGCATAGAAGGTTTTTTCCATTCATACTTCCGCAAACATTTGTGTCCCATTCGAACACGAAACCTGGTTTTTCTTCCTTCAAGTCAGGGCTTTGGCTTTGATAAAATCATGATTCACGAGATTTTTTGTGT
Organism: Chloroflexi bacterium HGW-Chloroflexi-8; assembly: GCA_002841995.1. Lineage (GTDB taxonomy): Bacteria > Chloroflexota > Anaerolineae > Anaerolineales > Anaerolineaceae > UBA6170. Next base: position 3,314 of record PHBS01000064.1, on the reverse strand, counting down.
TTTACAATCTGAAGAGATCGATCATACATACTGCAAACAGGAACAGTTAGAACCAGGTTTCATCCTGATACTGACGATCAATATTGAGATTAAGAAACCTGGTTTTTTTACGCATCGAAGAAGATATTTTACCTATTTTGCATGCAAACAAGAAACTGTTTGGCAAGTAAAAAAATCTCACCCTTCCAATTTAACCCGCTATCAAACTATATGCTGAAGGATAGAGAAAAAAGCCAGTACAGTTAAAACCAACAAAAGAATGGCGACGAAACTCCATACCATCAAGTTGGCCAAAGTAATGGCGAGCATAAACAAACCCAATACGACCATTCCATTTTTTATCCGATCGGAACCGGGAAAGGGAGCTTTACTGGTTGAATGAAATAGCCAATAGCCGAAAAGCATTAAAAATGTATACAAAGCTATACCAAGACTTATAATCGCAAGGCTACTCAGGTTTCCCATTTGAAAAACGACCACACCACAATGTTTGGTTAATGCCGCCGGGTAAATGCTATCCTGGTGTAAGAATACCCTTATATAGCGAATATGGAAATTTTTCTCGTTGGTAAACGAAAGTGTGTATTCGGTGGAAATTGTTTTTGAAGGTTCTATCGAAAGGTTTTGATTCTCTCGTATTATGTTTCCCTGTGGATTTGGATTGCTGACCAGAAATTCTAAAATCGGTTGGATTGCATACTTTTTTGGGTTCTTCACACGAATGCGGATTTCTTTTGTTTCATCCGGTCTGATTAATATTGGGCATTTAAACTGTGTAATTTTTCCTTCACTGCTCAGTGCGGGGTCAAAATAAATTTCTTGCGGATATCCCCAAAAGGACATGCCTTCGACAAAACTCCAGCTTACCCTGATGTTTAACAATAATCCAAGAATAAACCCGATCAGAAAAAGAAATGATCCTGAGATTTGCCCGATTTTTAGTTTATTTGAAAATTCGTCCAATTTTATCCGTTGTTGAAATCATTAATCCAGGATATGTTTTTTTTTGCCTTGAATAATATTAATCGATCCTGTAAAAATTGGGTAGAAAAGAGAATCTGGACATATCAAAATATTGATTGAGACTTTTCTTATCTATACCAGATGTTCACCAAATCTGATTTCTGCCCAGTTCGGATAAACTTATTTGAGAATCAACGGCAGAAAGAGTTGGGGTATTACTTTAAGGCTGACCGGGACCATAATCAGCGGTGAATCAGGATCGTTACTGGTGATTTCTAAATTACCAAGATATTCACCGGCAGCCAGTCCGGTTGAGTCGAAGATGACATCCACAAGACTGCACGTATCCGATGGCACATTACCATATAGAGGATTCTCGCTGACCCATGACGAATTGTCGATTAATTCCCAGGTAAGTGTTACACCACCCTGGTTACAGATTTCGAGTGTTTGTGTGGTTACTCGATTTGTGACCTGGGTGGCGAACAGGCTGGTTGGACTGACGCTGATTTGACTCGTCCCAAGGTGTAAATCCTGGCGGGCAATGGCGTTTTGATTTACGGTCACAGTCTTAGATTTGCTGGAAAATGGATCCATGGAAGCCGTGAAAACAACATCTTCAGGATTGGTTGTTGTGGGTTGAAAAACCCAATACAGTCCGGAATTGTTGGGATCAGCGCTTAATTCAAATGTTTGCGTGGAAGCTGTCGGACTTGTTACGTCTGCACCAACTAGCGGTGTAGTGATATTCGCATTGTAGACAAACCCAGCAACCACACCGCCAGGGATCGGATTGCAGTTTCCAGTGGTAATCAGGACATTATCTACTTCCCACCACCAGCCAAATGAACCTGTGTATTTGAATTCTATGATCACCTGGGATTTCTCCGCTGCTTCAGAAGTGAGATCGATCGTCACATGGCCATTAAAGTCAGCAGTTTGAGACCATTTTTCTGTCCAAGTGCTTCCATTATCCGCACTCACACGCACAGCAGTGCGGTCGAATGAAAAAAAGTTATAATCCGTATCAAATTCCAGAATTACATTTGCATAAGCTGAGAAATCAAACGTGGGGGTCTGAAGACCAGCGTCCTGCGTATTACCATCGCCGTAATAATCGCTATCCAGTACGGCAAAGCCATCTTCGCCCCCTGGAGTTTGATTACCTATTCCTCCAGGATCGTTGAATGCCCACACCCCACCACTGCCATAATAATCCTGGTTATTCCAGCCAACAGGAAGAAGACCTGTCTCAAAGTGTTCATTAAGCATGGTTTCCTTTGCATACCCAGGAGTATTGCAAGTATTGGCGTCTACCTGCAGATGCATGTTATGGCTGTAGGCTGATCCATTGGGTGTTATCAATTCAACCAGCGTGTTATAGCCGGTTGGAATGGCATTGGTTGAGAAGGTGTAAGCAGTATTTTGAAATAATTCGATCTCATAATAGCCAGTAAATGGATCTGTAAAGATGATCTGATCAAAATCATTGGTTGTAATGTGGATACTGGCATACAGGGGGTAACCATGTTTACCCTGACCTGTTACGCCGTCATCGTATACATAGCCAGAAACTATTGATGGACTTATTAGGACAATTTCAAAATCTCTGGTGGTGCTTGCGCCCACATTAATTGAGACGTTTGTCGCGCTATCGGACCCAAAACCATATTTTGTGGCAGTGACCGTATAGATGCCTTCATCCAGATCCAGCGTATAAGTGCCATCCGCTGCAGTAAGTGCACTGCGAAAATAGCCCAGTCCGTTTTCTGCGCGCACCGTAGCGCCTTCTACCGGGGTGATGCCATCGCTGGTTACTTTACCATTCAGATGACCTGTGTCGCACAACGTTAACGCCTGGTTGACAGCAGCCAGAGCGTTAATTTCACCCCATCCAGTCGCAAAATTCGGGTAATTCGTGGGAGTTAATGCCGAACCGTCATCGTAAATGATTTCTGTGGCGGTTTGTTCGATCAGAGTCTCGGTGTTCGGGTAGTCTCCAACCAGGCAAGGTGCAGCTTGCCAGATGAGCGCCACCAACCCACTGACGTGTGGCGCAGACATGGATGTACCCGACCAACCATCTTCATAGGCTGTATCACTGTCTGGAACAGAAGAGCGAATGCTCACCCCAGGAGCCACGACCTGCGGTTTCATCAGGTTAAACCCACCGGTCGGGTTGACTGTATCGGGATTGTCAGTTGGTCCCCAATTGGAATGAGAGGCATACAGACCATTACTTTCTCCGCTGGAACCAACTCCGGTTACATTGCCATAACGGGCCGGGTTACCGACCGTATTCAAACCTGGCGGATTTGGATATCTGCAGTTGGAGGCATTGCCATTCGAGA
>PHBS01000063.1 GCA_002841995.1 Chloroflexi bacterium HGW-Chloroflexi-8 | reverse complement strand
TGGCCTGTTATTAACCCCGGAATATGGCGCACGTCAAAGACTATGTAAAGTATTAACTGATTTGCCCCTGATTCCGGATAAACCGATTGACTTTGGTGCATTAAATTATTGTAAGCAATGCCATGCCTGTGCGTCTTCCTGTCCGGCTAAAGCCATTATGATGGAGAACGAGTTGACGGAAGAGCCAACGTCCATTTCAAACCGCACTGGACTCAAACGCTGGGTCGTTAATGTTGAAAAGTGTTACCTGTTCTGGCAGGAAAATGAAGGTCTTTCCTGTTCCAACTGTATTGCATCCTGCCCGTGGTCTTTGGACAATAATCGAGATTGGCTAGAGCAAAATGCCTAGTTATCAAAAAATTTTTTTAGAGAGGAAAGGGAATCTTATATGACAGAAGATATCAGTAAGGTCGATCAGATCATCGAAACCTATGGTCTGGAGCAAAAAGGGTTGATTCCTGTCCTGTTGGATATCCAAACCGAATATCATTATTTGCCACCAGAAGCAATTCAGCATGTTTCTGAGCGAATGAATATTCCGATGATACAGGTTTACCAGGTAGCTTCATTTTACAAAGTATTCAGCCTGGAACCGCGTGGTAAACACATCATCACAGTTTGTATGGGAACAGCCTGTCATGTTCGTGGCAGCACCATGTTGGTTGATCAAATTTCACGCGTTTTGCACGTGGAACCCGGAGAAACAACCAAGGATATGCAGTTTACACTGGAAGAAGTGAACTGCCTGGGTGCATGTGCCTTAGGACCAGTAATGGTCATAGATGGCAAATACTATGGAAAGATGACCGTGAACAAAATTGAGAAAACACTCAGTAAGTATACGGAGACGGAGGTAGTTGCCAATGAGTAACCCAACAGCCAATGTAAAGTTAGCTTTGGAAGAATTACGTGACGAATTAATGGCTACGTATGATCCATCCAAGCCATGTGTCACCGTTTGCGCAGGGACTGGTTGTTGTGCTTCCGGAGCCCTGGAAGTAAAAGCCGCTTTAGATGAAGAGATAAAAAAGCAGGGTGCTGATGTCCATGTGGATATCAAAATTACCGGTTGTCGTGGATTTTGCGAACAAGGTCCTTTAGTGGCAGTATTACCCACCAAGATTTTCTATACAAAAGTAAAACAATCCGATGCAGCCCAAATTATCGCGAAGACGATATTAAAAGGCGAGATCATAGATAAACTTCTTTATAAAGATCCTGTGACTGGTGAAAAAATCACGCATGAAACCGATATTCCTTTCTACAAGGAACAACACCGAATTTTATTGCACGATAGTGGTTCCATTGATCCAACATCATTTGAAGATTATTTAATTGTTGGTGGTTACAAAGCACTGGCGAAAGCTTTATTGACCATGCAACCGGTTGAGATTATTGAAGAAGTAAATCAATCCGGGCTGGGTGGTCGTGGTGGCGCAGGTTTTCCCACAGGAAAAAAATGGCAACTTTGCCGTCAGGCTCCTGGAACCGAAAAATATGTCATTGTCAACGCTGACGAAGGTGACCCGGGTGCTTTTCAGGACCGCAGTTTGATTGAAGCCAACCCGCATAGCGTTTTGGAAGGCTTTATCATTGGTGCATTTGCTATCGGAGCCAATCATGGATATGTTTATATCCGTCATGAGTATCCGTTAGCTGTTGAACGTATCAAAATCGCGATTAATAAAGCGCGCGAGCATGGTCTTCTGGGAAAGAATATTCTCGGATCCGGCTTTGATTTTGATGTGACCGTTCAAATGGGTGCCGGGGCATTTGTATGCGGTGAAGAAACTGCATTAATGGCATCCATCGAAGGCTTCTTGGGCGAACCGCATGCCAGACCTCCATATCCAGCCCAAAGTGGTCTTTGGGGAAAACCGACCAATATTAATAATGTAAAAACCTGGGCAACAGTTCCTTATATTATCAATAAAGGTGCTGGTTGGTACTCGCAAATGGGGACAGAAACCAGTAAAGGTACAACGATTTTCTCCCTGGTTGGCAAGATCAACAATACCGGGCTTGTCGAAGTCCCAATGGGTATTAGCTTGCGCGACCTGATTGAAAAAGTGGGCGGTGGTTCTCCCAGTGAAAAGAAATTAAAAGCAGTTCAAACTGGTGGCCCTTCCGGTGGTTGTATTCCTGAATCCTTATGGGATGTTCCAGTCGATTATAAAAGCCTTGGAAAACTGGGTTCCATTATGGGTTCCGGCGGTATGATCGTCATGGATGAATCAACCTGTATGGTGGATATTGCCCGTTATTTTCTGAACTTCTCACGTTTTGAGTCTTGCGGCAAATGTACGGCCTGCCGTGAAGGGGTTACGCGTATGTATGAGACTTTGGATTACATTACACGTGGGTATGGCCAGGAAGGCGATATTGAACAATTGGAAGAACTTTGCAAGTCCATCAAAGCAGGCTCCTTATGTGGCCTGGGACAAACAGCACCGAATCCTGTGCTAACTACAATCAAATACTTCCGGGAAGAATATGAAGCCCATATTCGTGAAAAAACCTGCCCGGCTGGAGTTTGTAAAGAATTAATTACCTTCTACATTCTGCCAGACAAATGCACTGGTTGTAGTCTGTGTGCCCGTTATTGCGGGGATCAAGCGATTTCTGGTGAAAAAGGCGGTCTTTATGTCATTGATCCGGATAAATGCCAGCGTTGCGGTGTTTGCCGTGAAGTCTGCAATTTCGATGCCGTTGTGGTTAGATAGGAGAAATGAACATGGTAAACCTAACAATCAATGGTGAAAAACTGGCTGTTGCGGAAAATTCAACAGTTTTAGAGGCAGCACAACAGGCTGGTATTCATATCCCGACTATGTGTAGCCACAAGGATCTTACGCCTTATGGTGCATGCCGGCTCTGCGTTGTAGAAGTAAAGCGGAATGGGCGTACAGTGGTGACTACGTCCTGTAACACTCCTGTAGAAGAAGGAATGGATGTTACCACTGAGACCGAAGAAGTCAATGCCACCCGAAAAACGATGGCAAATTTATTATATTCTCGCTGTCCGGAAGTTCCCGCCATTCAAAGAATGGCAGCCTCTGTCGGATTACTTCAACCATCTTTTGAGAACGCCAACCCGAAGGAAGATTGTATCCTATGCGGTATGTGTGTTCGAGCTTGTGATGATATTGCACAGGAACATGTACTTGGGTTTGTGGGACGCGGTATGGACCGTAAAGTCACGACTGCCTTCGATGTTCGTCAAGAAGTATGTGATACCTGCAACAAGTGCGTTACTTATTGTCCAACCGGCGCAATCACCCATTTGGAAGCCCCAAAAATTGGCCTCGGCTTCAAAAAGAAGGCGCATACCTGGAAAGTCGCTCGCGTCATATTCCAATATACGACCTTGCTCGTCTTCCTGGGTTTGATGGCAGCTACTTTATTCAATGTCCTTCAGCCTTTGACTGTCAATATCTTTTCCCGATTGAACCCCCTTCAGGCACTGGTGGCACCTTTGGCTGGTAGAGATTTGATTACCAACTACATCCCCGCTCTGCTGACTGTTGTGCTCACGATTGTGTTTGGCAGGGTCTGGTGTGGATGGTTCTGCCCGTTGGGCGCCGTATTTGAGTTATTTGGGCGGAAAGACCGACATTTCAAATGGCAGAATATGCGTAAATTGAAATATGTCATTCTGGCTGTGATTGTTGTAATGGCTGCCTTTGGTGGTTTGGCTTTCATGTGGTTCGAGCCAATTACCGTTTTCATTCGCGGATTAACAGCAATATTTAAACCGCTCATCCAATATGTGCAACTTGACAAGAAAAAAGACTTTATTATGCCAGGTTTCCAATGGTTTGCAATTGCAATCCCATTTGTTTTTGCACTTTTGGTCAATATCATTGAAAAACGTTTCTGGTGCCGTTACCTGTGTCCTTTGGGTGCCTTAGTTGGTCTGGGATCCAAATTCTCCTGGATTAAACGGTTTGTCAATCAGGATAGTTGTGTGAAATGTGGCGAATGTGCAACCCATTGTCCGATGGGTGCCATCAGCCCGGAAAACGATTTCAAAAGTGATCCGGCTGAATGTATCATGTGCATGGATTGTGCAGAACCCTGCCCGAAATTAGCCATCACCTTCCCGAAAGGTCAACTGGGTGGTTGGGGCTATGAATTCGATCCTGGACGCCGTGAAGCCTTAGGCACCATTGGTGCGAGTGCAGTTGCGGTTGGATTGTTGTCTCTGGATGTTGGTAATGTCCAAGCTGCCAAAAAGAGTGTATTAAGACCACCAGGTGCTTATTACAACGATTTTCTATCAAAGTGTATTCGTTGCGATCAGTGTATTGAAGTTTGCCCAACTCACTACATCCAACCGGCTGCTTTTGAAGCTGGTTGGGATAGCCTCTATACTCCAATCGTCGATCCGTTCGTCGGCTACTGTACATACGACTGTACACTTTGCGGTCAAATTTGTCCCAGCCATGCAATTCCGCTCTTGACGCTGGAAGAAAAACAAAACTACAGCATTGGTGGAGTGGGATGGGCGCAGGTTAATTTTGATACCTGTATTCGTTGTATGACCTGTTTGGATGAATGCCCATACAAGTGTTTTGAAGAAGTTGAAGTTGAAGGGCATAAGGGTGTTTTCCCGAGAGTCCGGGATGATGCGAATTGTGTCGGTTGCGGTGTTTGCGTGGACGTATGTCCAAAACAAGAGGTGAAAGCAGTTGTTGTTTTCCCCTATGGCAAAGTACCGGAAGAAAAATATAAGTTTACAAAATATACAAAAGCGTAATGTCGTGAAAAATGCAGACTCTGAAAATTGAAACAATGAGTAAGAGTCTGCAACCCTTCTTGGGGGAAAAATAGGTCGAAAGGAGTAAAGAAATGGGCAAACGGGTACTCATACTTTCACAGCAGTCCATATTTGAAAAAGGAATTGAAACCTTGTTGGCAAAAGAACCAGAAGTAGATATTGTTCATTTGTCACCTAATGAAAAGTTCACTGTGGAGTGCATCATGGCAAATCATCCAGATGTCGTGTTTATGAATTGTGATAATCCGGAGCCGGATTTATCTCCAACCATCCTGTCCATTTTGAAAGAAAAAATGGATGTCTGTTTTATTGGGTTGAGCCTTAATGATAATAAAATAAGCGTCTTTCGAGGAAAAGAAAAACAAATAATGGATTTGACAGATTTGTTAAGCGTGATTAATGACTAAATCAACGAAATTTTTTGCATTACCATTTTTATTATTTTTTGTTTTTTATATAACTGCTTGTTCCCAACAAACAATTTCTGGATATTCTCCTACGCCAACCTTAAATCCTGAATTAACTCAGGTGGGTGGAGTAGTTTCAGATCTGGTGAAGGTCGATGCATGGGTAGATCCCGTTTCACAGTCAGAGAACAATATCGTTATTATTTATTCCAGTCTCTATTATGAAGATCAAAATGTGTCGCGTGAGGCTGCTGAAATATCCTGGCCGGATCCAACAAAAGAATTTGGCAAAGATTATTGCTATTGCCAGGGTGGGTATGGTCGTGTTTATTGTTTTGTTGATATGGATCGTTATTCCGTAAACACAATTATTCCTTTTACAATTAAGTTTCCTTTTTTGGGGAGCACGTATATCAGGACGGTTGAGTATCTTTATGACCCGTCAAAAACAGATAAGCTTGTTCTTTTTGGAATAAAATAAAATTTCAATAAAATCAGATGTAGAGCAAAAAAGGGATCATTCCCTTTTTTTATTTAAATATTGAAAAATTGTCAAATTCTTGTTTTGGATTTCTACCAAAATAGTCTTTTTTAGTACAATTAATTGATTAGGAGAAAAAACAAAATGGAAGAGACAAGATTGGCGGTAAATGGCACTTTAATGCGCGGTCTGCCCCTTAATAACAACTTGCTGAGAGTTGGTGCTAAATTTTTGCGGGAGGAAAAGACGTCTCCAAATTATCGTCTATGGTCCATTAATGACCAATACCCAGCCATGATTCGGGATACGGAGAAAGGTGCGGCGATTCACCTTGAGATCTGGAAAATTTCAGAATCCGGGGTGTTAAGTATTCTGTCTGTTGAACCAGCTGGTCTTTGTATTGGCAAAGTAGAGCTTGCCAGCGGTTTGGTCGTGCTTGGTGTGTTGGGTGAACCATATATTATTCAGGATCAAACAGAAATTACCTCTTTTGGCGGTTGGCGTGAATATTTAATCGCAAAAGGGAATACTGCAGGTTAAGCAATTATTTTGTCATACATTCACAGAAATTGCTTAATTGGTTTGTATTTGATCCAAAAGGGGTTGCCAGGCATAAACAGAATTTCTTCCATTATTTTTTGCTTTATATAGGGCTTTATCAGCGCGATCCAATAGTCTGTCGATGGATATACTCTCATCGATTTCTTTGCAGGTGACCCCAAAACTAATTGTGGATGTTAGTTCGATATCTTTTGCAGTGATTGGTTCACTGACATTTTTTCGAATTCGTTCAGCGGTGAATTTTGCATTCTCCAGTGAGGTTTGAGGAAGTAAGATGACAAACTCTTCCCCTCCATAACGGGCAAAAATATCGCTTGGACGTAATGTATTTCGAATTCGGCGTGATTGTTCCACAAGTACGATATCACCTACTCCGTGACCATACGTATCATTAATCACTTTGAAAAAATCAAAATCGAACATGATGATGGACATATTCAGGTTTTCACTTTCAGATCGTGCCAGTTCTTTAACCGCCAAAGAGAAAAAGTGACGCCGATTGAAACATTCAGTCAAAGGGTCCTCTGTAGCTTGTTTATGCAAAACCTGTTCTGTTAATTTCTGCTTGGTGATATCCCGAATATTGGCTTGAATAACTTTCTGACCCCGAAGGTTTGTTAGATTCAACGACACGATTGCTGGAAAACTTTCCCCAACGATTGTTTTGTGCGTCCATTCATAGAAGCATGAGCCTTCTGTCAATGCGATCCCAAGCAATTCCTGTAACCGAACATAGGATAAATACCCTTCAGGTTGATAGTCTGGTGAAACATGCTCTAAGGTCAGTTTACAAAAGTCGGTTTCATTTTTACAACCAAATAGATTAATTGCGGCAGGGTTGCCATCCAGAAAATTGCCCTCAAGACTAATGATCAGGATCGCATCATGTGAAGAATTAAATAATGTATGATAACGCTCTTCACTTTCCTGTAAGTCTTCTAACGCTTGTTTACGCTCGCGAATGAGCTGTTGTTGGTGAATAACCTGCCGAATGACTGTTGGCAGGAGATTTAAGTAGATTCCATCCACATCTTTGATTATGTAATCGCTTGCCCCCAATTTCATAGCATCAACTGCAATTTGTTCATTGCCTGCGCCGGTGACCATAATGACTGGTGGCATAATTCCGGTTTTGGAAAGATGTTGGATAACTTCCAATCCAGACATTTCAGGCATTTGTTGATCGGTGACAATTACGTCATAATCAGATTGCTCAAACATGCTCAAACCGGTTTTTCCGTTATTCGCAATATCAACGCTGAAACCGGAGCGTTCCATATGCTTAACCAGTAAGCGCGCCAGTCCGATATCATCTTCCAAATAAAGAATTTTTACTGGCGTCACATTTGTCATTAATTAATTCCCCTCTTTTTCAGGAATGGTGACGATCGAAAGTAGTAAACCCAATTTTTGAATTGCTTGTGAAAATGAATCTGGATCAATCGGTTTTGTCAAAAAGACGTTGCAACCCAGATCATAACAACGATTAACCTCCCTTTGGTCATCCGTTGTGGTCAAAATAATAACAGGAATTCGTTGGGTAGATCGATCGCTTTTCAGGTGCTGTAATACTTGATATCCATCCATCACCGGCATATTCAAGTCGAGTAACATCAGATACTGCGCATTTCTGTGGGTCTCGTTATGTAGATAGTCTAATACTTCCTGTCCATTCGGAAAATGAATCAGATTGTTGTTGATATTTGCCCGCTGTAAATTCCTGGTGATCAATTTGGCATGACCGGGATCATCCTCAACAAGAAGTATGGAAACAGGAAGCGCGTTATTCATTTTTGTTTTTTTCCTCTGATTTTCTTGGAATGGTGAAAAAGACTGTGGTTCCAATGCTGATTTCCGATTCTATCCAAATTCGACCGCCCATATTTCTTACAATTGCCTGGACATAAGCCATGCCCATGCCTTCACCCAACTCCTGGGAAGCACCAATTCGGCGGAATGGTGCAAACACTTTATCCATATCTTCCCTTGCAATTCCTCTGCCATTATCTTTAATGGCGAAGATGATTTCATCATTCTTTTGTTTTGCCGTAATGTGGATCTCCAGTGGACGTCCCTGATACCAGTATTTGGTTGCGTTATCAAGAAGATTAGCAAAGATTTGCTCTAATGATGTCTGGTCAGCCATGACCTTGGGAAGATTTTGAGCGTAAACTGCCCCTTGCTTTAATTCTAACTGATAATTTAGGTTGGCAACAATTTGCTCAACCAAGGGGTTAGGATCAATTTCAATTATTTCTAATTCCCGTCTGCCAAGTCGGGATAATTTTAGCATGGCATTGATGAAACTTTCCATGCGGCTCACCGAATTATTGATGTAATTCATCGCCTCCGGAATATCCTGATTGATTGCCAATGATAACTTTTGCTGGTCATTGTTTTCTAATTTCGGAAGGATGTTCGATAGAATGGAATGAATCTGATCAATCGAATAGCTAAGTTCTTTTGAGAACCCTTTCATGTTAATCAGTGAAGATCGTAAATCGTGAGAAACAATGTAAGCAAATTGCTTGGTCTCCTGGTTTGCTTTACCAAGTTCGGTTTTTTGTTCATCTAATTTTTGTTCAAAATCAATTTGCATTTCTTTTATTGCTTTTTTTTGTCTATTCTTTTCATTTTGCTGACGAATAATCAGCCATCCAGAAAGAGGGCCTGTAACGATCATCGTGATGATTAATATCACAAGAAGAACCCTGGTTTGGTTTATTATTTTCTGGGAAAGACTGGTATGGCTGGAAATTTCACTTTCTACTTCGTTGGAAAGATTGCCCAAGGAGTCAAAAATATTGTTTTTATAGATCTCTACCTGTGATGAAAAGAAGGTGATATCCTCCATATTTTTGTTTGGACCCGCCCGCTGGTTTTTTTCAATATTATTAATAGCTATTTCGTAATTAGAAATCAAAGTCACGATCTGATCAAACAATTCCTGCTCTGCAGGAATTGTGAAAGCACTCTTATTGGTATCAATAAAAGTGACAAGATCTGCATAAGTTTGTTGGAATATTAACAAATCCCCTTGTTTATACGAATTCAGATAATCCACTGCATATTTATCTGCTAGAGTGAAGCGATATTGAATCTCAGTAATAATGCCCCGCTCATAATTATGGTCCTGACTGAGTTGATTGATATTATCACTTATCTCATTCAGACGAATGGAGGATATAATGCCTAAAAATAATGCAAAAAACAAAATCAGATAGATGGCAACGATCAACCATTTTGAATTGTTTTTTTGTAAAAGATCTGTCATACCATCCTCAATTTTTCAGGAAGTGATTCATCTGGAAATAATAATATTAAAAAAAGTGATTTTTTTATTACAATCCAAAATCGTAAATTTCATATCTATAAAATACATCTTTGCGGGGGGTAGAGTGATAAAAATCATGTAAAAACATTAGGATAACTGAAAACCATTTCTGATTAAGAGAATTATTTTTAGTTAACCTTCAAATTTTTAATTAATAAATTTTAATTATGTTTTCCATAGGTCGTGAGTATTGCATTACGCTCTTACGCTAATCGTGTCTTCATAAGTCGGGAAAAAGACTGCGGGATCTTCATTTGGTTTCTGGATTTTTGATCAATTTCATCGGAATGCCACAGCGACTTAGAGCAAACGTCTTACATTCGAGCAGGATTTCAGCCAGACAATCACATTTCAGATTGCCTTCATCTACGTAAACAATGATTTCATATATTTTCTTATTTAGCTCATTTTTTCAGGTTAATGAAAACCATAATTTTAATATTGGGAAAGTCATCTACATATGTCAAATAGTTTATTTATTACACAACTTTATCTTTTTGAAAGAAATTAAATTTCCACTAAACTGATATTAAAGATGGAAAAGCCAGCGAGCCAGGGCAACAACGAGCATTCCTGTGATAACAGTACCAAACAGACTCTTTTTTCTCCAGGCTACCCAAATGGCAGGAATTGCTGCCCAAAGATATAGATTCCCTGGTACAAAATTAATCTGTTTATCCTGAATGAGTAGGGAAGGCAGTAATAGTGCAGATAAAACAGCGACTGGTACGTACTTTAGCCAGGCAACCACAAATGCTGGTAGCTTTCGATTTCTTAAAAACCAGGCAGGCAAAAGACGTGGCAAGTAGGTGACTACTGCCATACCGATAAGCGTAAAAACTATTGTCTTTTCTGCCATGTTTCCAATCCTGCTCCTAAAGCTGCGCCAAAAATAGTGGCGATGATGACATTCCATTGTGTAGCTCCGGCTGCCCACAAAACCAGAGAAAAAATTCCGCTAAAAAAAGCAATCCAAAGATGTGTTTTTTGTTTTATTTGGAGAATTAACAACGCGATGAACATTGCCGGAAGGGCGTAATCCAGCGCAAAAGGACGAACATCTTCGATTAGATTTCCAGCAACCGCACCAACCAGGCTGCCAATGACCCATGAAAATTGACAAATTAGATTGATGGAAATGGTCGAAAGCGCTTGGTTTTCTCCTCTTTCGAATCGCAAACTATGTACACCAAAGCTTTCGTCAGTTAATTCAAAGCTGAATAAGGCAACCTGGCTGTTTTTCCATTCCTGCATGTGTGGTGCCAGGGCCGCAGACATGAGCAAATGGCGTAAATTTACAATGAATGTGGTGGCAATGATTGAAAAGGGTTGGATTGCCTGCGCAAACAAACTGGCTGCAATCAGTTGAGCAGAACCGGCATAAACGATGATAGACATGAGCACAGTTTGAAAAACACTCAATCCTCCATTAACCGCCAGTACACCATATGCAAAGCCGATTGGCAAATATCCCATTACCACCGGGAATGCTGGAGTAATTGATTTTAGCCAGTTTGCCTTTGAATTGTGAACAGTAAAAGTTTTAGCCATGAGTTAACTTTTGTTTTTGTTATTGGATTCAAAAGATTATATCAAAGGATGGAATCTTTATTGAATACAAAAGAAGATAAAAATTCCAGAGGTATGATGGTTGACCTAAATTGTAGGAATAATTTACTGACTGGGTGAAATTGAATGATTCGAAAAATGAGATCATGACAAGGCATTGTTTCAGATTGATTTATACTGAAAACCCTTACGAAGTATGAGGTCGGAAGGGGGGAGTGCCCGGTTTTGATGGGGAATGATTTTTTAGTTAGTTCAGGAAACAAAAAGAAATCGGTGAAACCCAAAACATCAACCAATAAGCGGATGTTCACAGTGTTATTTCGAGACAACCTAATAAAAAATAATATAATAGACCTATGATTAATCAAATTCAATATTTCTTTCTCTGGTATTTCTTTGTGACAGTTTTTGGTCTGATGGTGACACCAATTGTTATGCGATTATTTAAGTCAATCCCGGATCGGGGATACAGCGTGACAAAAGTTGTTGGCTTGTTACTTGTGGCATTTATCCACTGGCTATTAACGTCCATTGGTTTTTCAACAAATTCAACAGCAGGAATATGGACCGCGATTATCATTGCAACTGTCATCGTCATCTGGATATCTGGAAAATCTGGATTGAATGAAACGATGGCATGGATAAAAGAAAACAAAAGTATGGTCTTGTTCATTGAGATCATATTCTTTTTAAGTTTTGGATTTATGATTCTTGTCCGTTCTTATAATCCGGATATTTGGGGAACAGAAAAACCAATGGAGTTAATGTTCATCAACTCCATTCTGGCCAGCAAGACTTTTCCTCCACAGGATGCATGGTTATCCGGTTATGGAATTAGTTATTACTATTTTGGTTATGTAATGGTTGCAATGTTGGCAAGGTTGGCAGGCACGTCCGGTGGTATTGCATTTAATTTAGGGATTTCCCTTGCATTTTCGCTGACCTGCATTGCCAGCTTTGGTGTTGTCTTGAATTTGATTTCATTTCAGAAAAACAAGAATGAACCAAACCAGAGAACCAAGTCTCTTAAAAAGTCTGCCCTTCCTGCATTGATTGCACCCGTACTGCTGCTTTTAGTCGGGAATTTTTACGGTATTTTGGAAGTATTTAATCAACACAACTTGTTTTCGTTCGTACAGATTCCTGCAATTTGGTTTGATGGCAGCACGATTGATCCAAACCAAATGGGATTGCAATCTTCCGGCATTCATGTTGGGTCAAAAAACTTTTGGGAGTGGATGGATATAAAACAACTGGATTCAACCACTGAACCAGCTCAACCAATTATCAGTCTCAGTCAACCAAACTGGTTTTTTGCTTCCCGGACGATTCAAGACCGGGATTTGTCTGGCCAATCCTGGGAATTAATCGATGAATTTCCGGCTTTTTCTTTCCTGCTTGCGGATTTGCACCCGCATGTTTTAGCACTTCCTTTTGTGATCTTGTGCATATTGTTGGCTTTTGAATGGTTTATATCTGCCAATGATACAGAGAAATATTGGCATAACCAGGAGAGGGTTGTGCGAGTTGTATTATCAGCGCTAATCCTTGGTAGTCTGATATTCTTAAACACGTGGGACTTTCCAATTTATGCTTTTCTATTTGTCATGGCTGCCCTGATGGGGAATTTCCCACTTTCCAACGATTTTCAATGGAAATTTCTTAAGGGGCAGGTGATCAAAGAAATAATACCGGTTTTGGTCCTTAGTATTGTCTTCTTCCTTCCTTTTTTGATTAGTCTGCAAACCCAAGCCGGCGGAATCCTACCAAATATCATTTTCCCTTCGCGATTCCGACAGGTTTTTGTGATGTTCGGACCATTAATGATTCCTGTGAGTGCATTTCTTCTTGCATTTTGGATCAGGAAGAAAAAACTCTTTGATCTTCGTTTTGGTTGGCGGTTTACTTTGACCCTTTTTTTGGGGCTGGTGTTAATAGTGGTTTTATTGGTTACGGTTGTGATGACAATTCCTCAAGCAAATAATGCTGTTATGAATATGATTTACCCGTTTAGTTGGGATTTGGCATTAAAGCTTGTATTTCAGCGTAGGATACTTCAAAGTTTAACGTTAATTTTTGCCTTGCTGGTTATTGTATTGACTACTGGATTTTTGTGGGGGGCTAGGGCAAGGAATAAAAATAGCAGTCTATTTATTTTTGCTCTCATTTTCACAGGTGCGTTACTGCTCTTGGGTCCGGAACTTGTTTATTTACGGGATCAATTTGGAAACCGTATGAATACAGTCTTTAAATTCTATTTTCAGATTTGGGTTTTGTGGTCCATTTCTTCAGCGTATGTGATTTGGTTTTTGTCTGCAAAGACAAAACAATTTGTTCGATGGGTGTGGATCGGCGGTATGAGTTTGGTGGTTGTTGTGGGTCTCATCTACACCATTGGGACTGTTAAAGTAACAACAGCAAATTTCTCCAGAGAACCGAATTTGGATGGTTTGGCATATTTTTATCAAAACTATCCACAAGATGCAGCAGCCATTGATTGGATAAAACAAAATGTACCTACGGATGCCATTATTCTGGAAGGTACACGCGGAGCCTATTGGGTGGAAGGCAGATCTTCACGATTTGCAATGGCTACCGGTATTCAGACGGTAATGGGTTGGGTAAATCATGAATCACAATGGCGTGGGAAGGACTTTTCGGAGGTAGCCAGTCGCGAAGAAGATATACGCACCATTTATACAAGCGGAGATTGGAATGTAATTGAACCTTTATTAAACCTGTACCAGGTTGATTATCTGATTATCAGTGCTGAAGAAAATCAATGGTACGGTACGATCGATAAACAGGTATTTGATCAAAACATGAATCGTGTTTTTGAAAGTGGCGACCTGTTTATTTATCAAAAATAGTTCAATAAGATTTAAATTTCATCTCATCCGAATGGACTTTTGGTAAAAAATAAACTCAAATAGCTGAGATCTCAAGTTTTTTTGTGGGTAAAGTGTAGATTTTTGCCATCATGGAGTAATTTGGTTCAAATTACTTAGATTGCTGTATTAACTTACCATTTGTGTTTGATTTCAAAGAAGCGTGTTCGAATGTTGAGCAACGAATCGCAATCGAAATTGTATTTTCGTTGGAAGAAATGATCAGAAATTTTTTTTGGTAAATGCATTTGGATCTTGACAATCGAATGTTTTGTTGTTATTATGTAATTCGTAATTGAATTACATGTAATGCTGTAATTATGTAAGTATGAATGAGGTGAATATGAATGAAACTGAATCAAAACCGGACGATACAACAATCCCATCAGGATCCGAATCAGTTCCGAGCGACACTCAAAATAGCAAGGCAACAAAGGCGGTAGAGCCAGGCTTGAAAAATGCCTGGAAGCAGGTTGAAAATATTGGCCAGGCGCTGGGTGATGCCCTTCAAGGAAGAGGAAACGTCGTGATGGTACGGGTGAATGATGAGGCTTTGAATTATTTGGACATGTTGGTGGAAGCTGAAATTGTAAAAAGTCGGTCAGAAGCTGCAGCTTTATTAATTAATGAAGGTGTTCAGGCTAACCAGGAGTTATTTGGAAAAATTGGTCAGGTAACTGAACAGATTAATGCCTTGCGACAACATTTACGCGAGACGGTTAAAGAACATAATTTAGAATAGTTATTTTGGAGAAAGAAAATGGAATCAAATTCACAAACTCAATATTCAACCTGGGATCAAATAAAAGATGATTCTAAAAGGTTATTAAACACTTTAGAAAAAGCAATTGATCAATCTGCTGAAAATTTATCAAAATTGGTCTTGATTACCTTAGAACCAGAAGAACGGAAGCAGCTTGAAAAGCTTGTAGACTCCAAACTGGTTAGCAATATCAAAGATGCTGCCAGTATGATGATTCAAGAAGGAATTAAAGCTCGTTCAGATCTTTTTACACAGATTAATCAAACCAACGGTGATATTGAAAAGTTAAAGAACCAACTCGAAGTGAATTTCTCAACTAAGAAATCTGAATAAGTGATCTCTTTAAAATTGTAAAAACGCCCTCGTAATGGGCGTTTTTTCGTTATCTGCAATAAAGGTTTTTAGGAAAGCGATGAAACAGGTTTGAAATCAAAATAACTGATTAAGGAGGGAAAGAATTTTCTTATCAGTTTATTGAATTCTAATCCTTTAAAAACCACTGCCAGCGATTTAGGCAAAAATACACGCCCAAAATTAAAATTGCACCAAATAAAGCAATAATCAGGCTCTGCCAGAAAAAGTCCAGAACGTGAATTCCCCCGGAGGATAGTAATACATTTGATAATATTCCCCCGGTAAGCGCGCCACAAAGACCAGCAAATGATCTTTCAATTTGAATTTGGTATATTGGAATTCGAATGATTTGGTTAGCTACCCAACCAGTTAACATGCCTATGATTGCCCAGGATAATAGTCCCATATTATTTACTTTCTCTATGTGTATAAGCGGAAGATCGATAATTGTAGGTGTACTGTTATTATAAATAAACGAATTTCATTTTAAACAAATAGAATTGTAAGGAGTGTTCCAAAAAAAATTACAGTTTTATTAGATTATTTTGACAGTCTGTTACCGATGATGATTTATTCAAGTTGCAATAATCATACCGACTGAAACTTGTAACTTAAGTTCATAATTTTCAAAGGCTTGTTACAATTAACAAGGGAACCAAAGAAATGGAAACAAATAAATCGGCTAATACAGCTGAAATTTGGAATCAACGCTATCAAAATTCTGGCCGGAATTTGTCGCTCCCTCGTGATTTTTTAATCGAGAACCAGGATTTATTGCCCAACAGTGGACTCGCTCTGGATGTTGCCATGGGATTAGGACATAATGCAAATCTTATGTCTGAGCATGGTCTAAAAGTGATTGGGGTGGATTTCTCTTATGTTGCGCTCAGAAAAGCGAAAATTGTATTTCCACAGTTGCAAGTTTTACTTTCTAATCTTCCAGCGATCCATTTTTCAGAAGAAAGTTTTGATGTGATTGTAAATTTTTGGTTTTTGGATCGTTTACTTTTTCCTGTTTTTCGATCGATTCTTAAATCAGGTGGTATTTTAATATTGGAGACGATGCGTTCGGAACCCGAAAATGAAATTCTGAACATTAATCCACGATATCTACTCCAACCCGGAGAACTGCGAGAATATTTTTCAGAATGGGATTTCTTAATACATGATGAAACAAGATCTACAATTGCCCATGGATCGAATCAACCAATTACCCGTCTGATTGCAAGGAAACCTCGCCGGTAATGTGGATATAAGAGGTATTAATGATTATTGGTATTTTTTACTTCAAAAGGAGGAGCAGAAATGCGTGAATTACTTAAAACAATTGAATCCTGGATTAGTGAAGGAAAGCAAGTAGCAATCGCTACAGTAGTAAATGTGTATGGCTCAGCTCCACGTCGATTAGGAGCAAAAATGGCAGTCAATCAAGACGGGTTGATGGCTGGTTCGGTCTCTGGTGGGTGCGTAGAAGGAGCTGTTGTTGCGGAAGCCACAAAAATATTAAAAACAAAAGAACCCAGATTGCTACATTACGGTGTCACTGATGAACAGGCTTTTAGTGTTGGTTTAGCCTGTGGTGGTATTATTGAGGTTTTTGTCGAACCTTTATCAAATGAAGAATTCGATCGTATGAAAACTGATCTTATCCAGGATAATATGTTCGCGAAAATCACACTCATTGGTGGTAACGGTTGCGGTGAAAAGATCCTGGCTTATCCGGATGGAAAGCATATTGGACAGTTCCAATCAAAGAATGTCCAGGAGGAAATAAACAATCGTTTGGCTCCTCTTTTTGATAAGCAAATCAATCAGCGATTTATGATTAAAGATCAAAATTCGGAAATTGAGGTGTTTTTTGATATATACCCCCCACTACCACGCATGATTATCATTGGCGCTGTCCACATAGCCATACCACTGGTGACTTATGCCAAATCATTGGGTTTTCACACAATTGTCGTTGATCCCCGCAAAGCATTTTCAAATCGAGAGAGGTTCCCACACGTAGATGAATTGGTTCAGGAATGGCCGGAAGATTACTTCCACCGTGTTGGTTTAAATGAAGGAAGTTATGTGGTTACGGTATCGCATGACGAAAAATTGGATGTGCCCGCCCTGGCAATCGCCTGTAATAGCAAAGCGCGTTATATAGGTGCTCTTGGCTCTAAAAAGACTTTTGAAAACAATAAGCAAGGGATACGAGAGTTAGGAGTCCCCGAAAAAGCAATTGAAAGAATTTTTTCCCCGATTGGCTTCAAAATTGGTGCACATGGTGCTGAAGAAATAGCCCTTTCCATTATGGCTGAGGTAATTGCAGTCCGAAATGGAATCAATTAGTCGATTGGCAATTCTCATAAATTAATAATAATTAGAACTTGTATTCTAATAATACTCATGCTATCATCTACAATGGATGAGAGTATGATCAAAGAGATAACTGCAAAAACTCTGTTGTCGCATGACAACAAGCCTGATCCATGGTTTGGCATTCAGTACAACATGAATCTTTACCGTGGTTGTTCACATCAATGTATTTATTGTGATTCCCGCAGTGCTTGTTACCAGATTGAGAATTTTGCCGACACACTAGTAAAAACGAATGCTTTGGAATTGTTGCGTAAGGAATTACCCGGCAAGAGAATGAAAGGCACCATTGGAACAGGGTCAATGAATGATCCCTATGCTCCAATCGAAAAAAAATACCAACTGACCAGAGGTGCGCTCAAGATCATTGCTGAATATGGTTTTCCGGTGCACGTTTTAACGAAAAGCAATTTAGTGTGTCGTGATGTGGATTTATTATTAGAAATTCAAGAGCGATCTTTTGCCCTTGTTTCTTTCACCATAACAACATTTGATGATGATTTAGGGAAGAAAGTGGAACCAGGTGCGCCACTTGTTTCGGAAAGATTTGCTGCCATGAACTTTCTGGCAAGTCAGGGAGTAAGGGTTGGAGTATCTCTGATGCCGGTTTTGCCGTTTATCGAAGATAATTGGGAGAATATAAAAACAATTGTCAATTTGGTCAGCGATAACGGTGCAGGACACATTTTAGCTGCTTTTGGGATGACACAACGCGAAGGGCAGCAGGAATATTATTATCAAAAATTAGACGATCTGTTCCCAGGGGTACGAGAGAAGCATATCCGGAAATTCAAGAATCAGTATGAGTGTTCAGCGAATCAATCCAAACAATTACAGTCTCAATTTGCCATACTTTGTAAACAGATTGGTATGGGCATGAAAGTACCGGTTTATAAGCCAGAATTAAAAATGAAACAACTAAATATATTTGATAGTCTATGAATATAATTCGCGTCTGTTCATAAATGAGGGCTTATTCATTCGACCATGTTCCAAGTCAAATAATAAGGGTTTAAATTAATTTTCATATTAATCTATAGAATTAGGTTGACAGATCTAAAAAAAGCTGTATAATCAGCCAAAATTCGGTGAATGTGATATATGTCATGACTCAAAGATTTTCCTCAATGATTTTCGTCATTATTAGCTGGCTTCTTCATATGATTTATATTATGGAGATCAAGTTTGATATTGGGAGAGCTTAGCAGGAAGAGTTCAAAAATTAAAGGACAAAAGCAAAGCCACCCAATCAAACCAAAGGGTGGCCTTTTTTTTCAGATAGTTTCACATCCCGAATGGCCTCCCAAAATTATCCAAGGAGGTTCCGCCACAAAGAATATCCCCTTTTTATAAAAAAAACTTAATAATTCTGAGAACCAAGTAACAAGTTTGGTAATTTTTCTAACGCCTAGGAGGAGTAAGAAATGAATAAGAAAGTATTGTTTTTTGTGTTTGTCGTTTTTGCCATGATTATGGCAAGTTGTGGTACACCAACTTCCTCAGCTCCTGTTGCAACAGACGCACCCGCTGCTGCTGCAACTGAGGTTCCCGCTGCTGTTGCAACTGAAGCTCCTGCTGCTGTTGCAGGTGCCCCAGCTGCGTGTGCAACGGATGAATTTGGTTGTGCTGTTATTCCCGCCGGTTCTACAGTTAAAATTGGCATGGGTGCTCCAATGACCGGTGATTATTCATCTTTTGGTGTTGATATTTCCCAGGGTGCTTCCCTTGCCGTCAAGGACGCTGGTGAGGTTGATGGATTTGCTTTCGAATTGGTTGCAGAGGATGACCAGGGTGCCCCAGAAGGTGGTGCCGCAGTAGCCAACAAATTGGTGACAGATCCAACGATTGTTGCAATCGCCGGGCATATTTTCTCCGGAGCAACTGAAGCCGCTATGCCAGTTTATGAGAAAGTTGGCCTTCCTATGCTTTCTCCATCTGCTACCAACCCACCTTTAACCACGCTTGGTTCGAAAGTATTCAACCGAATCGCTTTCACAGATGCGGTACAAGGAAAATTTGCAGCTGAGTATCTTTATAAAAAATTAGGTTTCACCAAGATCGCTATTATGCATGATGGTGGGGCTTATGGACAGGGTTTGGCAGATGTTGTCAAAGCAGAATTTGCTGCATTAGGTGGTGAGGTTGTTGGATATGAAGCGGTAACCCCGGGTGAACAGGATTACACACCAATTCTTAGTGCTTTAGCTTCAAAGAGCCCACAGGCTATATACTTTGGTGGTTATGTTGCTGAAGGATACATTATCGCCAATCAAATGAAACAGACTGGCCTGGAGAATGCAGTATTCTTTGGTTGTGATGGAACATTTGGAGCTGAATTCATTGAAAAAGCGGGAGCAAATGCCGAAGGCGCGTATTCTGCATCTCTGATTCCTCCTGAATCCGCAGCAAAAACAAAATTTGATGCCGATTACTTATCTGCATATGGTGTGCCTGCTGGTTCACTTTCTCCCTATACCTGGAGTGGCTATGATTCAGCCGCAGCTTTAATGGCGATGGTAAAGAAAGTTGCCGTAAAGGGTGAAGATGGAAACCTGTATGTTCCACGTGGCGCCCTTGTAACCGCTGTTCGTACGATGAGTGGTGTTTCCTTTATTACTGGTGACATTACCTGTAATGAAGTTGGCGAGTGTAACACAGCCGGACCTA
>PHBS01000062.1 GCA_002841995.1 Chloroflexi bacterium HGW-Chloroflexi-8 | reverse complement strand
CAAAGGTAAGTTCTCAAATGAAAGCCTTGTTAGACGATGCGGATTTTATCATCTGGGTATCAAAGATTATCTGGGAGGGTCAGGGAGAGAAAACCAGAATGGCAATCATGGACCATGAACTTTCACATTGTGGAATTGAGGACGGCACCCCGTATATCAAACCCCATGATGTCGAAGAGTTCAAAGATGTCATTGACCGTCACGGGCTTTGGAACGCGGATCTTCTAAAAATGGGAGAGACAATCAAGCGACGTTATCAATTAGTTTTGCCAGGTGTTGTCGATACAATCTCAATTACCCATAAAGGTCGAACAGAAACCATCAGTGCTGAAAAGTTAAGCATTTTGAACCAAATGGAGGTCGAATGAAACATACCCGTCATGAAAAGAAACACTCCAGACAACAGGTTTTTGACTTCATTGTTTCTTTCAAAAGGGAAAACGATGGCCTTTCTCCTACAGTCAGAGAGATTATGGAATCCTGCAATATTCCATCTTCATCCAACACCACCTATATTTTGGACGAACTCTCACGTAATGGTTTGATAGCATTGAATGAAGGCAAAAGAGGAATCATGTTTATTGGCAGCCAATGGGTTTTTCCAGCTCCAAAACTATCCGAGGTGGGAAATGCCATTCGCTGAAAACTCTCCATATTGGGACACACCAGCTGCTACCGGAAAGACCCAGGGTGAAATCATGGGTCTTCTTGAAAACTTTGGGGCGGAATCAATTATGTTTGCTCAAGGTTCGTCGGAAGGAAAAACTGCATGGATGGTGCGCTTTCATTGGTTAGGGAAATCATATCGCTTCTTATTCTCACCGCTTCCTATCCAGTTTCCAGAAAAGACATACACAGTTTCTGGTAAAAAAGTTTCAGCCCGGGAACGATCTCTAAAACAGATGGGTAGAATTGCGCTTTATTTTGTAAAAGCGATTCTCACTGCAGCGGAAATGAATCAGGATGCACTTTTCGGATTTTTAGAATTGCCCCAAGCAACAACAAAATCTGGGGTTCCCGTGACGACAGCTGAACTGGACATAAGTGGTTTGATAAAAACTCTTCCGGAATATGTTCCTTCACGTCTCTTGACCGATCGGGGAGACGCATATGATGCCCGATAACCGTGTTTACATTTCACCAAAAGTTTTCGCAATTGATTGTCCAAAGGCGGCGGAGCTTCGAAAAAAAATATTGGAAGCGATCAGTTTACAAGCGCATCCGGATGTTATTTATAAAGCTTTACAAGCTTACTACACCCATCGCAATGGTGTAATAACCAAAAATGTAAGCAAAAAACATGCTTCTTTTTGTCCCGATTGCACTTCATGGATAGAAGAGTGGGAACTATGAAAAATTCATATCTTACAGTCACAGATCAATTTGAAGAAATACCAAAGCAAGATCCAAATGAACCTTCTGAAGCCTGGGTACAAGGCTGGGACGATTTTATGAAACACGGAATATCTGCCATAAACCCATATCCAGAATTTACCGACGACCATCGCAATTGGTTGGACGGTTTTCAATGTGCGGACATCGATTAGGAGAAAAAATAATGGACGAAAAAGAAACCCCTCACAAGACCGAACAAAACGGAAACACCTTCACAATCTATCACCGCGATGGCACAACCACCGAGGCAAAAAATCCGTTTGCTGCCATGCAGGCAACCTACCAGGCTTTAGCCAATGATCCGCAAGCCATGCCCGAACTCAGCGACGAATCCAGAGAACGAATCTTGGCAGAGATTGCCAGAGACCGAGAGAAAAAGATCAAAGAAATGTTATTGGCTGCCGAAAATACCGACCAAAAGCCATTTTACCCACCTGCGCTTAATCGGCACGAGCGACGAAAACAAGCCGCTCTTGCAAGAAAGGTGAATAAGAAATGAAAATCAAGACAGTTGATGATGCCATTGAAGAATTTCGGAACGGAAGAAATATTTGGAGCAGACAAACAATTGAATTGTTTGTAAGAGAGATTTCGCGCCTACACAAAAAGTTGTTGGATGCGTACGAAGATGCAGACGCACTTGCGGAAGAATTGACTTTAGAGCAAAACCCAGGATATAGATGTTATCAATTAAAAAAACATGATGAACGCTTGCAAAAAAGGCGGTGACAAATGACATTTCCTGAAGCTTTTCTATTCTCGCTAAAGCTCGTAACGGCCGTTTTCTGTTACATGTTGTTTTTGGTTGGCATTTATTACACGCTACGTGATTCAAAACTAGAGAAAACACGACCAACAATCTACGTTCTAATCTGCTTTATTGCAATTGTGATAGCAATCGCAATTCCTGTTTCAATAGCTTTGTGGTATTTCCAGCCAGAAATCGTATTTTCTGGAATCTTATTGGAGGCTTAGAAATTGACCAATATATGGAAAGACTGGTTTGAAAAACAAACCGATCAAACCGCCGCTGATTTGCCAAAACGAATCCAGCATATGCGGATTGTACATGGCCGACGGGATGATAAAACCTGTGGTGACTGCAGACATTTTCACGTGCTTGGTGGATACGCGCGGAATTATTACAAATGTGAATTATTCAGGCTGAGCCACGGAACAGCGACCGACTGGCGCGTGAGGTGGCCGGCATGTGGAAAGTGGGAGTGAAAAATGGATGAAATAAAAATCTGGAAATGTGAGCTATGCGGTGAACCTTTAGGCGCAGATCATGTATATGGTCCTGATGGATTCGATTTGTGCCGATTTCATCACGAAAAGTTTTATGAGCTGTTAGCTTTTATGAATAACAGCAGCGGTCAAGAAAAAACAAAACAACTGAAATTATTTGAAGGTGGTGAGGCATGAATGATATTCGAATTACACGAAATATCAGATTATATTTTCGATGGTTCGACTTTTGGGTGGGAGTTTTCTATAACCGAACTTTTAAGACAGTTTATATTCAACCGTTTCCTATGTTTGGTATTCGGATTGAGATTGTAGGTGACAAATGACACGCGACATGAATATAAAGGTTGTGTGTGATGGTAAGAATTGTTCTACAGAATTAGAAATCGATCTTGATGACGGAAATTGGGATGAAATTCCTGATATGAAAATCGAGAGAGAACTAGAACGTAATGGATGGTATTCAAATTTAGACGGCGATTACTGCACAAAATGTGCAGAAAAAGCAAGAAAAGATTGGCGTAATGGTGGTGAGGGATGAACGAAATAGAAAATCATATCACGCGTTTTCGAGAACTAACCAGAGATCCTTCCATTAGCCAGTTCGATTACTGCCCGCATTGCCAATCAAACCAGGTATACGTTGCAGATCGATGTAACTATGTAATCTGTCGAATTTGTAAAATGGCAGGTCCAAACGGGAAATCTGAGGAAGAAGCCATTGAACACTGGAACAATTTGCCGCGCCGAAAATCGAATGATGAAGAGAAGATGGCAGAGTACGAGCGCGAAATGCAAGTGGATTGTGACAATTGCGGCGGGAGCGGAATATTAGCTGAACATCACCGGCTCTGTTCAGGCGACGGCGAGGATTGCCAAGTTTTCAACTGCCCAATTGAAGTGCAGTGCGGTAAATGCCATGCAACCGGAAAAATCAATCGGGACAAAATAGGAGCAACCTGGCCGCCTATTGATAACGAATTGCCATTTTAAAAGGATTGAGGGAATATGATCTACCTTTGGATTTTTATTTTTCTTTACATTATCTTTTCTGGTTTGCTGCTTGTTTTTATTTGCGCAAGATCTTCTCAGATAAGTGAAATTGACGGAACAAGAGATGATTGATCATGAGAACCAAACAGTCATTCAAACGGTCATTGCAATATCTTGTAAACAAAATTTACACCCCAAAAGAGGCGATTTATGTACACAATAGACCAAATACGCCTTGATATGCAAACACTCAAGCAAAACGGGAAAAGTTGGAGGTACATTGGTAAGCACTATAATATCCAACCATCAATGGCAAGGCTGATTTTACTTGGCCATGAACCAGGCAAAAAGGCTAGGAAAATTCTAAATCTCCCTCAATCCGCCATAGTAAATATAGTTTCTGGCACAATACCAGACAATACCCAGGCGCTGAACGCCGTCCGCTGTTCATGCGGCCAGTGGTTCATCACCAACCATCCCAGGCGTTTCAAATGCTTTAGCTGTTCTCCTTATAAAGGAAGCAAGTCTTCATGATCCCTATGTATTGGCATTGCCCCAACGGACACATATTAGGCGTTGTGGAACGTACAGGTAAAAAGAATGTGCTTCTTGTTTTCAGACAATCTCTCCCTTCTGACCCAAAAAACAACGGGTTGCCAACCTCATCCGAAACAATAGGAGATGCAACTATATTCTGCAGTATTTGCGGTGCTCAAAGAAAATGGAATTATAAAAAAGATAAAACCTTATCGGAACTTATGGCTGCAAGATTAACGAAATCCAAAGAAAATAAGAGTTTGTAAAGTCTTTTTAATCTTATGTTCTAATATGTTGTTATAATCAAAAAAAGAAAGAGAAAGTATGTTCTTTTTCTTTTTACGAAAAACAAAGACGGATGGGACGAAAATGACTGAATATGACGAACGAAAAGCAACTCAGGTAGCTGCTTTTTTCATATCAAAAGCACCTTCAAAGAAAATCGACAAACTTAAATTGATTAAACTAATGTATATTGCGGATCGAGAATCCTTTTTAGTTGCTGGCGAACCGATTACCTATGATAACTATTGTTCCTTGCCTTTGGGTCCAATATTAAGTAAAACGTATGACAATATGAAGCCAGGTGCTGAGACAAAATACTGGGGGGAGTTTATTCACCAGCATAATAATTGCATAACTGCTCTTCATGCTGATCCTGGTTTTGGCAGCTTAAACCAGGAAGAATTAGAGATCCTGCAAGGTGTCTATAAAAAGTATGGAATATTATCCCCAGGAAATTTGGTGGATATTACCCACGATTTCCCTGAATATTCCGAAACAAGTAGCAGTATCCCAATTTTGTATGAAGAAATCATGCAGGGAGTAGGAATTCCTGAAAAAGAAATTACCCAACTTCTAAAACAATACAGCGAAGCCGCAGAATTATAAATTGAAATGACGAACAAGATAACAATTGATCTGGGGGATATTTATCTTGTACCAAATGAGAAATATGATGAGACCCACTATCATGTTGTAATTGTGAAATCGAAAGATAATTGGTTTCTTTTGGTGCCATTGAACTCAATGGAGAAATTGGATCACAGATTGCAGGATCCTGCTTGTGTCTTGAATCCTGGAGAAATACCAGGTCTTCTCAAAAGAAAGACCCAAGTCACTTATAAAAAATCGATGTTAATAAAATGTAATGAATTATTAGCATTGATCAAGTCAAAAGATGCAAAATTAATTACATCTACAAATGGCACTACATTAGAAAAAATTCAGCAATCAATTACAAAATCAAGAAAAGTTCCAGTGGAGATATTAGACTTTTACATCAATAATAAAATGTTTGCATAATTATATTTCTTCTCTTTAAATTAGACTCGCCCTCCGGTACAGAAGAGCGAGTCATTCCAATTAAAAAAGTTTGTCGTAAGAAGTTAAACGAGATTTAACTCTTTTTCTATTGACTTTATGGATGTTTGCCAATCTTCTGTACTTTTTAGAAAAGCAGCTTCAACCCATCTCCAATACTTTACACTTTTTGTCATGGATTCCATGTAATCTTTGTCCAAGTCACCTGTTTCTTTTATAGGGAGAAGGATTTCAGAATTGGTAAATTTCCCCATATAACATTGTCTGCCATAAGAATACCGCCACTTAACCGAGTTCATCATTAATACGACGAAAAATAAAGATGCAAGAGATAAATTTTCATACCGCTTTTTTAGGGTACACAAAACAATATTGTCCGTTGCAATGAAAGGAATTGGTTGTACAAATGTATCTCCCGAAACAGTAGAGACAGTTATTGTTTTAGGTGGCAAAACCTTTGCACCTTCTGGAATGTCATAAAAGCCAACGAGGCCATTATCAGTACTAACACGAGAAATAGTTGGGTAAATTCCTTCATCTAGGGCAGCAATAGAATGAAAGTGTCCTCTATGTAAGATAAAAATATCTCTTACCATAAATTTTTTCCATGCGTAGGGCTCACACTCTGGAAATTTTGAGGTATGGCTTTTTAAGTCTTCTCTTACTATTGCCTGGTCAATTTTTACAAGGTAAGCAAAAACGTTGCGTATATGATTTTCTAAATTGTTGATGATTTCTGCTTTAGTCGGTCTTTCCTGATCAAGATAAGCCTCTGGTACAAGTTCAAGATGATTATCAGTAAAATCAATCGGCGCAGCTTGTTGGAACTGATAAATATTAGGAACTGGATATTGTGGATTGCGCAGAAACGCTTTCAAAATATCCCGGACACTTGTGAGATCGTCTGGAACGTTTGAGATGGGTAGTCTCTTACCTTTACTCTTTAGCAAGCCATCATTCAAGGCGCGAATCCATAGCACATTTTGTCGTTCTGGATGAGCGATACCTTTCTTGATAAAAACTCCTACCGTTGTTACACCTACTGGGTAAAACAGATCGATTGGGAATGTAACTACAGCGAGTAAGGTATTCTGCTTTAGCAAACGTTCTCTGCGCCAATTCAAATATCCTCCTGGACGCACCATAGATGAATAGGGGAGAACTGAAAACAATATTCCTCCATGCTGCATTTGTTTTAAGGCATGTTCGATAAAATTGTATTCTTTTTCATTGCTTGTCTTAAGAGAAAAAGGTGGATTCATCATGACTTTTGTGACAGCTGGAGAACCAGCGGGCAAGGAAGTATATTTGGCAGTAGGCAAACCGTCAACAAAATCCGTTTCAAGAAAGTTTGCGAAACAATTCCCATCTTTGATATTGTTTTTTCCATCTCCACGAAAAATCATATTGACCACTGCTAGGGCTGCGATTCTGTCGTCTTGCTCAATTCCAAAAACCCCATGTTGCTTGAATCGTTCCAGTTGTACTTGATCGGCCTTTTGTTTCACATTATCAAATCCCGCTACCAAAAAGCCCCCGGTCCCACATGTGGGATCATATAAAATGTCATTGGGTTGTATATCCATTACTTCAGCGACAAACTTTGTAACATGCCGCGGGGTAAGAACAATTCCCAAATCTTGCGCCCAACTCGCATACTTAAGAAAGACCTCATAAAATGTTCCTAGCCAATCATCCCCAGATTGCATGGCAGAACGAATGTTTAGCGCGTAAAGTTCTTGTAGGGTTTTTACAAGTGCATTTTTCATCTTTGCATGATTATCAATTGTCGTGGGCGGGGTAATTTTAATGTGATTTATAAACTCGCTTTTCTTTTGATTGGAGAGAATGTATTCTACTCGTGAATTGATATCATTTATTAATACTAATGGTTTGCTATCTAGGTTAGGCCTACTTTCGCTAAGCGTGGAAAGCAACAAGGCAGCCATAACACTTGCCCTTTGATGAGGGTTTACTGCGCCTAAATGTAAAAGTTCATTAATACGATTAGCTCGGGATAAGAATAATTTTAGGTCAACTTTCGCAGATTCTATGTTAGGAATGCTGGTTTCTAAAATAATTTGTACTTGGTTAGGGGTTAGAAAACCAGTGGCTTCAATGTCATTCAACTTAACTGGAAAAAACTGGTCATTTTTTAGGTAAAAGGATTTTACAAGGAAGGACTCATGATTATTTCCAGCAACGCCTGAGATGAAACACGCTTGAAATCGGTCACTATGATTGAGCTTCTTAGCATAATCTTTCGCCTCTCTAATAGCTTGATCAATGGCTGATTGCTTACTCTTCGCTTCAATAACCCATAAAACATTTTCATTTACCTTAACGATATTTTCAGGTTTATCCAAGACGAGGTACTTCTTTATTTCTGGGTTGGAAAGGCATTCATTTTGAGTATAGACCTGCCCCTCCGGGTTATTTTCAGGGTTACGAATATCCCACCCAGAATCTTTTAAACCATCCCTGATATATAGATAGCTGTCAACTTCTGTTGGAGTTGGTCTTTTAATCATGTTAGCTATTCTCCTCAGCTGGATTTTTTTTAATACGCAAGCGTCCAATTTCATCTAACCAAACACGATCAATACAACGAATAATTATCTTGCTTCGATTTTCACCCCATTTTTTTTTGAGATCGTCTAATTGTTCCTGGGTTATATCTGGAGCTCTAAATTGCAAGGAGGGGTTATATATTGTTTCAGTAGTCATATTTTACACCCTTTTAAAGAATATTGTATTGCAATTGTAACACAAAAATTTTAAATAAAAAGAACGAGATTTTTCACCCGCTCATTTTTTTGTCTCACTTTTTTTTATAAATAATATTTTAAAATTTAATTAATCTTCTCTCAAGTCGTGCTATTCTAATATTAGATTGACAATCAATAACCCAATCCCACAAAAATAATTTGCTTGGAAAACAAGAATAAATAATTCCGCCCAAAAACTCTTGTATTCTCGTTTTTTGATTTTCTCAATTCCTTGAACAATGGCGATGGAAGGGAATAAAAGATAGATAAGTAATCTCATGATTAAATTATATAATAACTATTCCAATTCACTTCACCTTTTAAATACTCGGATGCTGATCAATGATTGATAATCACAAAATCACAAATAGTTTCCCCAATATGGCAAATATTTTCATGGATCTATTTGGATATCAAAATAATCTTGAAAATGAAATCCAAAAAAAGAGAACAAAGCCTTTTGAAATTGTTTCCCGTATTTATTACCAGGAACTTGAACTGGTAAATTTTGGATACGCTCCTGTTTACTTCAAAGAATTTGTTGGATTTTCAGAAATTAATGATTATTTTTTAACGAATAAAAGATTTGAAAACGGGGGAGCTTATAATTTTTCAATTATTTCCGATAGGAGGGTTAAAGAGACTTTTTTTGTAATTTACAGGGTATCGGTTATTTTTAACAATACTCACCCGATAGATTCTGCCCTGGTCGCATCCTGTCATGAATGCAAACATAATGGGAATTATCCTCCTGGCAAAGATCCGAAAGGAATCCAGACTGGCAATCGTTGCAAAAAGCACGGCTCTTTTTCAACATGGGAAGGTGAAAAAGCGCAAATATTTCAGCCATATTCTTATAGTTTTTCACTATTTGGAAAATCAGGTTATTGTCCGTATTTTCAATGGAGAAGAGGGGATAGTCTCAAATGGAAATTACAGAACGTGAATCGTCCCTTGATTTGCTTTTTCTGTAAAGGTGACCTTACCAATACTAGGCCGGTTGACGTTGTTGTCCATCATAAGATATGGATAAGCTTCGGGGGTGCCCATAATGTCGAGAATCTGGAATACGCACATCGGCATTGTCATGATCAGTTTCATATAAAATGTAAAAATGAAAATTAAATCCAGCGAGGGATTATAAATTTCTCCTATCTGCTTTCCCTTTTATCTTTACAAAGAATAACAATTGATCGCGCATCTGTTCTGCTTGCACTAGTTGTAATCTTGCACCGGATAACACATTCCTTATTCTTTATTCCACCGGAAATCCAAAATGTGACAGCAGAATCGGCATTCGAAATTTCACTGCTATCTACAACACAAGCACCTAAACTGGAAACTGTTGCTGTAAGGATTGTTTCACCTTCGGCCAGCCATGCAGACCAATCTGCAATATAATCCAGGACCGCCTCGATATCTTTTATAAAGTCTGCCATAAAGCAACTACCTTTCTTTCCTCAGCCTTAATTTCTAAAAGCAATGATTGATAACCTATTTGTAAAACGCGATTTTCAAACCCCACTCCATAAACCTGAACAGGATCTGTAATCTGACCGTTTACTGCGATTAAAGTCAGTCCTATCAATGTGATATTCAATGACCCATTGACGAAAACCTCACCAACAC
Organism: Chloroflexi bacterium HGW-Chloroflexi-8; assembly: GCA_002841995.1. Taxonomy (GTDB): domain Bacteria; phylum Chloroflexota; class Anaerolineae; order Anaerolineales; family Anaerolineaceae; genus UBA6170. Next base: position 10,429 of record PHBS01000062.1, on the reverse strand, counting down.
CGCTGCTGATCAATGCTCCCAAAGTATTCGAAAGCAAACCTGAAACATCCACAGCTCCGGATCCGGATAAACTAAGCCCGGTCAATAATTTTGCTAAACCAGCTTGTACTTCTACCGCTCCGCTTGCGATACCACTCAAACTCGCCAGGCTTTGATCAAGTTGACCATTCGTAACGATCGAATCCAGAGAGCCGCTAGCAACCAGAGTAAGTGTGTTAAGTGACTTGGCCAGTAAACCGCGAAGTTCAACATTTCCTAAAGCGTTTGGGACGATGGACCCCAGGGTCTGCGCAAGATCTCCATTGATTGCTGCATTCCCAACGCTATTACCTGTAAGTAAAGCAAGCGTTTTTGAAAGTAATCCGGATACAGTAACAGTTCCAGCACCACTGCTTGAAAGTGATGCAAGTGTCTGATTGAGATCTCCTACCGAAGATACGGTACCAACAATACCATCTGCAACCACAGTCACGGAGGCCAATGTTTTAGATGCAGAACCCTGAACCTCTACAGCTCCCTGAGCGTTTATTGTAATTAAAGCGGATGTGTGGGAGAAAGCGCCCTGGATTTCAACTGTTCCCTGAGCATTGGAAGTAAGCACAGCCAATGTCTTGGAAGCAGTTCCTTGAACCTCAGCCGTACCATTGCCGCTACTCGTCAGTCCGGCCAGTGCTTTTGCCAGGGTACCAATGAGATCGATGGTTCCTATTCCGGAGAGCGTCAGCCCGGTAAGCGTTTTTGACAGCTCACCTAAAATTTCAAAGGAGCCAACAGTGCCATCGGCTGAGAGTGATAAACCGGCCAACACCCGAGACAAGTTTCCAATTACATCAACGGTTCCAATAGCTGAAGAAGCTAAAGCAGCAAGTGTTTTCGTGACGTCGCCTGCAATATCGACGGTTCCCGCTGCTGAAAGAGCCAGTGCAGCAAATGTTTTAGAAAGCACCCCCTCATTTGCAGTGGAGAGTGTTACGGTGAAAGTTCTAGTAGTAGTCCAACCGGAATAAATGTTAGATCCTGAAGGATCTTTCACACGAGCTTGCCAGTAATATGTGCCGGTCGCAGGTATCTCACTTCCAGCTTGTACTGTATAACTTACTTTCTGACCAGCTGTAAAAGGATTTGTATCCCCACCATCAACGGTGTTTACGAAACCGGCATCAACGTTGGAAACCTTATCGTAATAAACAGGCTCTTCGTAAAGCTTGAACCAAACTTCCCAGGCCGTTACGTACCCGTTATTTGCAACAGACTTCCCATCGTTATAACAATCACCCTCATAAGTATGGGCTGTTGTCACAGAACAGAATGGTGCGTTTGATGCATCTCCAGTACCGACATAATTCAAGATGAAATAATAAGCGTGATCTTTTAAAAGACGTATTCTGTTCGCTCCTGAAAACGTAAATGTCTTTTCTACTCCGCTTGTTGTGAGATCGCCCGGGACTGCAAAAGCATCCGAAATAGCAATATATCCCGGTGTTGGTGTGGAGGCTGGCTCTGCAGCATTTAATGGCTCTGCGTTGGTTCCAAAAGTGCCCTGTATCTCGTAAATTTTCAGATAAAAATTTCCGGAAACAGTACCTTGAATTCCTAACTTCAGGTTTATCTTGTCAAGGATTCCGCCGGATCCCAAAAAAGAATTGCCGGGACGGTCATCTTCCGTTCCGCTTCCGGATATATTATTTGCATGAACCGTTCCGGTATCTGTCTCAATGTTTTGTTTTGTGATTGCGCTTGCGCTTGGAAAAGTGTTTAGATTGCTGATCTGGATTTCATATTGTAAATCGTCAGCATCCGGATCGCTCCCGGTAAACTCTAATGTCGGTGTATCATCACTCCCAAAATCAAATGCGTCCGTTGTATTAGGTGTGATCGTCGGATAATCATGTGTTAATAATTGAACAGTCGTTCCGTAACCCGTTCCAGCAGAGTTGTTCGCATATGCTCTAACACGATAGTTAGTTCCTGGGGTAAGCGCTCCTAACGATTGCGAAAATGTACCCGCGGCGAAGCTGCCATCCGTAAATACTACGCTGTTTGCTGTGGTTGGATCACCGCTTGTTCCTGTCATAAAGCAGAAACCACGTCTGGTAGCATTTTCACCACCTAAAGCTGTGATTTCACCATTTCCTGTTGCGCCTGTTTCCGTTACGGAAGAAGTTGCTGATGTCGTAACCGTTGGAATAACAATTGCAGCCTGATCCTTGAATGCAATCGCAATGACAATTCGATCACCGTTGCTAGCAGATGTCCATGTCATTGTCAATGGATCAGCACCGCTTGACAAAACGTATTGCTGTGATGATCCCCATGCCCCATGATCGGTTGTATATAACTCAACTCCAGAAAATGCAGAAACCACAATGGCATTTACGTCATGACCAACAAAACCGATTACTAATTCTCCAGTCCCTTCCGTGTTGATTGTGACTTCCGGATTTACCGTTCCTGTTTGTGTTGCGGTTGCATATGTATCGAATACAGAGCTATTTGCTGCCGCGAATGAAAAAGCCTGGCAAAACAAAGAATAAGAGGAGGCATTTGGAATCGAGATGTTGTACGAAGCGCCTGTCGACGGTGCAAGCAAATACCATACTTCTACATTCATCTCTCCTGTAGGATGAGAGAATTCCGCACCGCTCACTTTGGTGAAATTTACGCCATTATAGGTTGGCGTTCCGGCTCGAACGTTCGTTTTAATATCAACATTAATCGCCAACACAAGCAAGGTTGCCCCCACTCCCAAAGTCATTGCCTGGGTTAGGGGGTTTCCCGTACCGCTGAACGATACTTTCGTGTCGAAAGTATGCGCCATTTAAAGCCTACGCGTTGCCGTCAGTTAATGTGAATCCGGTAATCGTCACAATCTGTCCAACTGCCAGGTTTGTGTTATCGAGGGTCAAATCGCCGCCACTGCCTGTGATCGTGATGGATCCCTGCAAATGCGCCGTTGTTCCATCGGTCGCATAAATGCGAAAGTGGCCAGCAACACCTGCGGCGTCTGCTGCCGCATCAGACCATGTCCCAGCCTTTGCCTTCGCACCGGCTGACGCTGCAGCCATCCAGTCAGCAGGCAAGTTGAGAGTTGCCAGTACAGTGCCGCTATCGGCTGCGGCTACATCGGCTGGTTGGGCGCCGGTTCTAATTTTTAGTACGGCCGAGGCACCTATTGCTGTCTCGATCGCATCCAATCGCGCATTGCGCACTGCTGCAGAAAGTTGAATTGACATTTTTTATCTCCTTATTAATCAATTAATGAATTACTTAATTTTGTGGAACACTTTCTTCATCTTCAATCAGCCAATCGATCAAATTCAGGTCACCGGCTGTGATTTCTTTGCAATCCTCAAATACTGCAATGGGTACCGGGATCCACGCTAAAGAAACAACCTCTTCACGAAGTTTGTTAATTTCTGCCGTATATTCCTGAGCTCTTTCAATCGGGTCAAATTTGAATGTGCCTGGCTTTCCATCAACAGGCGTTCCATATTTTTCCAGCAATGCTTTATTAGCTTCAAGGTAGGCTTCAAATTCTTTTCCCACCTGGCGAAGCAGTTTGGATATACGGTATTTTATGTTCATTGGCAGCGCTGTATTTTTTGCTAATTTTTCAATAGCTTGTTCAGCATTCACCAATTGCCCCAACTTTACTGAGATTTCTTGCATGATAGAACCTCCATTCTAATCTAATGAAATATAGCTAGTAATTATCTATACAGCAGCCCACGCTGTTGCATTTCTGAAATTTAGAACATTGGTTGTGGTGTTATAAATAACCATTCCAGCAACAGGAGAAGGTATTGCATCTCTTTGTGCAGTAGTCATTCTAGGGGGCAAGAATGCTTGAGTTGTGCTGGTTAAATCTAAAATAGCACTTGAATTTGGTGCTATCGTACCTATTCCAACGGAGTTATTCCATTGAATAGCCATCATGGCGTGACTTGCCAAAGTAGCATCGTTACTATCTGCATCACCATTGTTTAGAAATATTAATTTTCCGCGACCATAGCCAGTCGCATCTGGAGCAAAAACCATTCCTGCTTTATATCTTCCTGTAAAACCAGCACCACCAAGCAAAACTCCTGCATAAGATGTTGACAATTCTGTGATACCACCTATCTTCATTAACCAAGTCGTTGTTGATGCGTAATTGCCGAACATCTCATAGGGTACTCTCGATTGTAGAAGAGTGGTGTTTAAAATTATTCTCGTACCTCCTCCAGTGATTGCATACAAAGTATCAGCAGCATTTGACAGTCCTGTATTTGGGTCGTTGATCCAAGATAAACTCGGAATGGTTGCCGAGCCCGCAGGGCCAATAAACACTTGATCATTTGTTGACTCAGTCAGGCGCAGCATTTCCACTCCGCCTGCTGTAATGGACAGGCTATCAGCTGCTTGATTAAAGAAACCAGTATCTAAGTCGCTACCCCAAGTCAAAGCAGGATTACTCAATGTGCCCGCTACTCCAAGTTCTGCCCGATAAATAGACGTCCCATCATAAGTGACACTTAAAACAGAGAGAGTATTTATATCTAGGTCTATCCCCCTACTGGTTGATGTGGTACGTAAGTAAACTTCAACAGGATGCGGTAATGGAGCCGCAGCTTCTTGGTGTATAAAAAGTGAAGCGCTTGCGTCAGTAGTTGTAACATTTAACTCCAGCGCTGCCAGATAACCGCTGGTATTGCCAACCGTATTAGTTGCGTGAACTTTGTTGTATGCGAAATAAGTTCCCCTCGACTCACTAACAAACGAATTTGCGCCAATAGTCGTATTAGAGGCACTATAGAGCTCTGAAATTAGACCACTCGCTCCTGTCCAAGAAATTACGCACGGGTCGTCAGCAGGCGGGGGACCAATATCACTGAGAATGGGAATGAGTAATATGCCGGTCCTGCCTATTATGACCCGGTTGTTCCCGGCGTAGAATTTTCCATCTACGGCGTTAATTTTGGTTTGTTGCACATTGCTTGCAAGAGAGTAGAGCCCAGTGCGATCGAGCCACAAACCGGTTCCAACAGTGGCGCTAGTTGGGGGAGTTGTTCCGATCGCAAGCGCACCACTAGCTCCCGAAATTGATAACTTCCCATCAACAGATAAAGTACCGAGAAAGCCATCATCAGCTCGGATAGTTCCCCGCACGATCAAACCCGTTGTTGGCGAGTAAACCAAATACTCATTTCCGGAATAATTGCCCATTGCCATTCCGTAGCCCGTATAGCCGGCTGATTGCCAACTAACTAAGTCGCCCATTCGAATTCGTTCTGTTTGCGCATTATAGGTTGCACCTTGCTCTATAATCGAAATTCGAGGCGTATCATACGCATTTAATTCAATTCTGCCACTTCCCGTATATCCCAAGTTAGCCCAGGGAGTACCGCTCGACCAGTCGTTTGCACCCGACCCGTCCAGATTTCGTGTCACAGTGTACGTCGTACCCGAGACGAGGGCAGTTACTTGCATGTATTCAACTTTACCCGCAGCTCGCATAACTACGAAATCGTTCACTGCCATCGCTGAACCAAAGTCAATATTAGTCGTGGCTGCCAGGATGTCTCCAACTATAGAACCTTCGTTTTTAGAGATCAGAAGCCAACCACCCAACAGGGTAATTGTATTCTGTGCAAATACAACAGCATCTAATTCTGAGAGATAGCCCTTACGCCATAACTTGATCGATGAACCTAAATCGTATGTATCCGTTGTTCTTGGAAGGATTGTCGAGGTGAGCAGATCTAAGTTGAATTGATGAGTTCCGGTCCATACGGGAGAGAAGCTTTGATCAACTGTAAGTGTTCGCGTGGCAGCAATAGTACCTCCTCCGGTAAGACCAACGCCGGCGGAAATGCTTATTGTAGAGTGATCTATGTGCTGATTCGCGACATAGTTCAAGAGAGAATTATGATTCACGCCTCCAGGTATAACTGCAGCTGAAATCTGTTGTGTCGATAAGGTAATGTCAATCGAAGAAGTGTCTATTACAGTAACGGGGTCATGATGGGCACTTGCATTGCCGATATGAGTTAAAAAATCACTGCCAAGAACCGAAATATCAACTCCATCGATCGTAATTCCATCCATCACAGACAGGTTCCCAAATAACAATCGACTGCCATCTGTTTTTAAGAATTGAGGAGCCTGGCTGTCTAATAGCGTGCCTGCATGAAGTTTCCCTCCTAAATCATGAGCACCAATGGAGGATAGCTGTACATCATTGATCCAGCCCAGAACGTATGGTTTTAGTCTAGGAAGCATTTCCTCTAATAAACTCATCTAAATCTCCATCAATCCGACATAATCGCGTTCTTGTAAATAAATTTCGTCTTCCTTGATGTTGAAAACTATTTTTTCAATGAACACCTTACTTGGATCCGATATTTTTTGTGTGTCTGCAGAAGCCGGAATGACATCAGCCAGTTTTGCCCACACACCAACTGGATAATCCCATTTATTTATTTTTCGCCCCATCCAGTCATGTAAGCTGCCATCGGAATACAGATAATAATCTTTGCTGCCACTAACAGGTTCTTCATACAAATTTACACGCCGCTGAAAATCAACATTTGCTAAAATGCGACGGTAGTTGGTTGTTCCCGATGAAAGCAAATCTTCAACGCACTGCAACGCCGTCGTGTCTCCATCTCGGTATGGAGAGGAATACACCCCGCTGTCAATATCCACATCTACAGCGCTAAAAAACTGTGCTCCTGAAACAAGAATCCGTTCTAATTGGGCAGTGGCTTCTTCCACCCCGCCAACTTGAAATAACATATCAGCATCCGGAACCCGATCTACCCAGGCAGCCCCGTTCCATATTTTCATTACCCCGCTGGTGTAGGATAGATCCTCATTGGCATCCACCTTGTAATAATTCTTAGAATCGATTGCACCATCCCGTTCAACCACAATCCAATACGTGGTTGCGGGGTCCAGGAATACCATTGCGTTCAAAGAGATTTCCACCCAGTTTAAATTTTCACTGATTGTAGTACCAGGTAAAGAACCACTGGCCAGCAATGTTCCCACACCGAACGAATCGGAATATAGAGAAACAACCACATTATCAGTAGGAGATCCTTCTCTTTTCATCCGGATCCTTAAAGACGCTGCTAACCAGCCCTCGATCGTGCTTATTTGGAAACTTTGAGCACATTTCACTGCGCCTTGTATAGTTACAGAAGGTCCGGCAGCCCCATTGACAACAGATTCTTCGACGATTAAATAACAGCCGGCAGGAGCATCCAAATCGCGAGTAGACGAGATGGTGTATGTGCCATTGTTAGCAACACTTCCCAAAACATAAATGGTCTCATTGGTAGAAAAATCCAGCAATCCTTCTGTAGTGTCTTTAATCTTGGGGCTGTCAACGTGCGCTTCAAATGAAATGGTTGTGGAAGTAAGTCCTTTTCCCAGCGCCATTAATCCTATTCCAATATCTTCAAAGCTTTCTTTCCCGCCTGAGAATTCGAAATACTTCCAGCCCAATGTTTTCCACCATCCAGCGCATGTCAATATAACATTCCCCTCCGAATGATCATCGGCATTCAGAAATGAATGTTTTGTGATCGGATATTTCAATCGGTCCAGTTGTGTCTGTGCATAGTTTTCAGCCTCACTTTGGGTTGCTTGCGATTTGGAAAGTCTTCTCTCTTTTGTTCCATAAGCCGCAATGCTATCTGCATTTTCATACCAGGTTGTAGTTTTTCGTTCTCCAACCGCCCCGGCAACATTGACCTCAGCATAGGTAACACAAACTCTGTTGCTCATCTGATCCAGGGATACAGAAACACTGATAGATTTGGTTTGGATAGTAACGCTTTCAATAAAGCCCCACCAAATCATGGTTTTATTAGGGGCAATCACTTCAATCGGGCATCGTAACCGTTCAATCATTTCCCATAGTTCAATGATTGGACCGGTAGCTTTGATCATCGCTTCAGATGGACCGCCAATAGCTGACCAGGAAATTCTTTCAGGTGTAAACTCCAAAGAATACGGTCGTAAGATCTGCGAGAAATCGCGATTATATAACTGGACAGAATAATCGTTCATATAGTCGCTCTCCGCGGGCGATAAAACGCTTTGATGGTCATGGTCCTGGTGATTCCAATATCGCCGGTATCACCATTTTGCAGGAAGTAAATCCTTTGCAGTTTGTTCGGCTTAAGCATTACAGGACTGCCGATCCCCACATAGTGCCCTGTTTTTCCAGCCGGAGTCCACCCATCGGTATACAGCAATTCGTTGATTCCATCATCGACGATTCGAATTGTGTACGCTGCACCATAGCCTTGTGGTTTCAGGATCCTGTAACTGTCCAATGGTGTGATATGCAAATAATCAATATTTACAGTTCCACCACCGGGACGCCGGGCATATAGACATAGAGCAATTTCAGATTGATCACCAGCTCCTGTCAACCAGGGAGGTAATTGCAGCGTACCAATGTCCTGCAGTTTCGTTGTATCCAGAGACACTTCCTGCGAACTGCCAATTTCAGTCAGGTATGCACTTGCTGGCCATCGGATCTTCAGTTGTAACCGTGTATTGGATGAAGGCGCTAATGCAAAAGCAGATAGGATCTTGAACCAGTTGGATTTTGCCCGGTTCAGGTAGGTAGTATTCAATGTCCATCTGGCAATCAATACTTGGTTATCACCCGCCCAGGTAATGGTCCGGTATTTTCCCCCGCTATAGTTACTGCCCACAACATCGCTGCCACCAGCTGCAACGCTTTCACCTTCAATTACATTTTGAAAATTAGCAGGGTCAGCTTCCGAGTTGTGCGCAATCCACACCGAATATAACCTGGCAGCTGAATTAAGCGCATTGGTCATTTCCAACCGGATCGGAGCTAACAAATCTCCGCCAATAATATTGGTAGCAATTTGAACAAAATTATTGTTGATAGCAGGCGACGTTCCAACGCCATCGTTGCAATTAAAAACAGGTAAACCACCAGTATTATTCGTGCCATTCCCATTACTGAGCGGGATCTGAACTTCAGCCCCTTCCCAATAATTCTTCCTTGAAAAAGAAATCGAAACTTCGGGAGATCTACCAATGGCATCCAATCCCTCAGAACTTAATAGTACTAAGCCGTCCACAAGTTCAGACCGCCACCAAACACCGTCCCCACTATCGCGTTCTACATAAATTCTGTTAAGAAATGGTTTTTGCTGTCTTTCCCTGGCTTGCAAAAAGAAACTATTCAAAAGATTGATATTCGCAATTTTGGCAGAAAAAGTACCTCTTAAAATAACATAAGCCAATTCGGTAGTTTCTTCTGAGATTGGGTTTTCATTACCGGATTGATACCCGGTCAGAATGCCATCTGTCAGATTGCTGACTGTCAGGGTGGTTGTTCCATCAGTAAATCGCAAACCGATCATAACCTTTCCCTCCGAATAACTTCAGCTACTTGTTGGGCTAATTTGAATACATCGCCATCTTTTCGTACGCTGCCTATGATGAACTGAATAGGAGGCGTTTCTCCCGAAGAGGACCTGGATCCTTTCCCTACTGGTTCAAATGTCGCTCTTTCCCATCCCGCTTCACCGGCTAAGAACCAGGTAGGCTCTTTGACTAACCAATCACCACCGTTGGCTTGTGTAATTGCTGTCTTGCCCGGCCTCCCGCTCTTTTTTTTGCTGCCGCCGCTGTCGCCACCCGGGTTGGGAACTGGATCCGATGTGAAACCAACATGTATTTTTATCTCATTTGGCAAAGCCATCAATTTGTCATAAAGTTCTTGCGCCTTCAAGGTTGCTGTTTTAAGTTCTTCTTGAAATGGCATCAAGCCTTTTTGTTTGAGTTCTTCCAGTCCTGCTTCAAATGTTTTCAAGTCGCCAGTTTTGCGATATTCATCACCTAAACTCTGCATTCCATTGGTTAGGTCTTGTTGAGACCGATAATTTGTTCCCATAACTTTGTCAATCGCAGACAAACCCTCCAGGTAACGTTCACCTGTTACTTTTAATCCCGATAATCCCTGAACGGCTTTAGAAGCAGCTTCAGTGGTCCAGCTTACCATTGCGGAGTTCAAATCCTTTTGTTTCTGGATCAAGCCGTCATAAGAAGACTTAAGTCCTTCTGCTGCCGGTTTTAATGCATTTAGAGCTGCTTCCTGAGCCCACAATTTTTCATCTACCGGAACCTGTCCAAGCTCTTCACAGACCTGGAGATATTTTTGATACTCTTCACTTGTGGTAGCTACCGCCGCGGCTGTAGCAAACTGGGCTTGACGAGCGTCCCATTCCTGGATCGTTAACATTTGTTGTCCGAGACCGACTTGCGTCATGGCATAGTTGTATTCTTTGTACGAATCGCTGGTAGATAAAATTGCTGCAGCTGCTTCTTTCGATGCATCTACAAGTCCATCTTTGTTTTGGATAAATAATTTTGCCAGTTCCTCGAACTGAAA
>PHBS01000061.1 GCA_002841995.1 Chloroflexi bacterium HGW-Chloroflexi-8 | reverse complement strand
ATCATCCGCACCAGCATCCAGTCCGGTTATAATATCCCGTTTCTCACCTTTCGAGGTCAACATGATGATATATGTAGGTTGAGGTGTATTAAGAGCCCGCAATTTCCGGATAACCTCGAGGCCATCCATCTCGGGCATCATGAAATCTAGTATTGCCAATTTTGGAGCATCAGCTTGCAATAAATATTGTAGTGCTTCTACACCATCTACAGTCGCAATGACTTCATGCCCAGCTTTCTTCAACACCGCGGAAAGCATGGTCCGGGAAGTGAGGTCGTCCTCTGCAATCAAAATTCGCATATTTAGCAATCTCCTGAAATCAAATATTTAATTAAAATCGGCTGTTGTTTCCATTGCGATTTTCAGTTGTTCAAATTTTTTCTCTATTTCTATTAATAGCGACTCAAATCCAACGATATCACCATTTTTTGCCAAAATCTCCATCTCACTGGCAAGCGCACTTAAAGCCCTCCCCCCGACATTGGCCGAAGCCCCTTTTATCGTATGGGCTTGGCGTTCACATCCAACAATATCCTTGTTCTCAACATAATTCTTCATTGATTGAATTTGTTTGGGCATATCCCCGATAAATCCCTCTACGATCATTTTCGCGAGGTCCTTATCGCCCATCATCCTTTCCAACATTCCACGAATATCCCAAATCTCGAGATCTTGCGAAACATTTCCAGGCTTCTGATCAGAAACAGGTTCGTACATTGCTTCCGTTTGAATAGAAGGAAGCCACTTCCCTAAAACTTCCGATAGGCCTTTGGGTGTGACTGGTTTTGAGATATAGTCATTCATTCCTGCTTGGAGACATTTCTCCTTGTCTCCCTGCATCGCATGGGCAGTCATGGCGATAATTGGAATATCACGCACGAAGGAGGGAAGTCTCCGAATCCGTCTAGTTGCTTCCAGACCATCCATTTCAGGCATCTGAACATCCATAAGAACCAGATTGAAGGCCTGAGTCTTCACCATTTGAAGAGCTTCTATACCATTGAACACGCCACTTGCCTGAAGTCCAAATTTCTTTAAGATTCCCAAAGCCACTTGTTGGTTGGTGATATTGTCCTCAGCAAGCAGTATCCGTGCGTTGTTGCCAGAAAATTGCTCATTTGGTTTACGTACGGAATGGCGGGTCACAATAGGCCTTTTTTCAGTGATGAGGGTACCATTTGAATCTCTTTCAGATAGCGCCAGTAAAAGCACGCTCTTTAGTTCGTGATGTCTAGTGGGCTTCGTGAGATATGCGGCGACTCCTATCTCTGCAAAACGCTTGGCTTCACCCAATGTGCCAAGAGAAGTCATCATGATGAGGCTGGTGCTGCTTATCTGTGAGTCTGCTTTTATTACGCGTCCCAGCATTTCGCCATCCATTCCAGGCATTTGCATATCCAAAACCGCGACACGGATCGGGTCCTTCTCCTTCGCTGCTTTCTTCAACAGCTTAATCGCTGAAGGACCATCTGCGACTGATTTTGGCCGCATGCCCCACTGTGTGGTCTGTGTTATTAGAATTTCCCGATTAGTGGCATTATCATCAACAATCAATACCTGGACACCTTTCAAATCTTCGAGCGGTAAGGATTCAATCTTGTTCTCCAATGGTTGTGATTTAAGATGGAGGGTAAACCAGAATTCAGATCCCCGGCCTTTTTCACTAACCACTCCAATCTGACCACCCATCATCTCCACCAATTGCTTGGAAATCGCAAGTCCAAGACCAGTTCCACCATACTGGCGTGTGGTGGAGGCATCCAACTGGGTGAATTTATCAAACAACATCTCAATCTCCCACACATACCAGTAATCTCGGCTGGTGTAAGTGAAATGCCCTGTTCTTTTGCCATTCGAATCGATATCGAACTAAAATCTGTTAAAAATTTTGAACAACACCGAGTTGGCAAACCACACGCACCCATGCCACCAAATATTTTGGCAACATCCCTTGGACCAATTTGACGTAACTCAACTTGCGCGTTTTTAGATGCTCGTGTTAATTCATATTTGACAGAACGTAAATCAATTTTATTTTCACCTTCATAGCTATATAAAACAGTTAATTTCGATGAATCAAGACTGATTTCAATAGAGACAATTTTTACACCTTCAAAATGCTGCTCGCTAATCACTCTTTTTGCAATAGAAATAAGTTCTTGTTCTTTTTCTTCAAGAATTCTACGTTGGGATAAATCTTCAGTTGTAGCTAAACGATCGACTAACTTCCAGGAATTCTCTTCTGAAGAAGCCACCGCCCCCATAATATGGACAACTTCGCCTAGTTGCCATCCTCTTGAAGTCTCAACAACAACCTGGTCCCCCATTGTTATACCGGGAATATTGTTCGCATTAAAATTGTATATTTTCCCGATTTTTGAAAATCGTATTCCAACAACATATGCTTGATTAGGATTTTCCATTACTTATTCTTCAATTTCCAACTGAATTGCAGGTTGATTCTCAAATGCCATTACACTTAATTTTGCAGCAATTTTTCCCGAAATTTCATTAAGCATCATTGCAGATTTAGAATCAGGCTTTGAAATAATAATCGGTCTGCCATTATCGCCACCCAATCGAACATCTGAATCCATCGGCACTTGACCAAAAAAGTCAGTATTTGCTTCCATTGCAAGCCGTTTTCCACCGCCAGCGCCAAATATTTCCATCCTTTGGCCATCTGGAAGTTCCAAGTAACTCATATTTTCGATTATACCTAAAATTGGAATATCCAATTGTTTAAACATATACAACCCGCGAGAGGCATCTTCAACGGACACATCTTGAGGCAAGGTAACGATCACGCCACCAGTAATCGGCAATGATTGTGCAATACTTAATTGTGCATCCCCTGTCCCAGGTGGTAAATCAACAATAAAATAATCCAGGTCACCCCACAAGACATCACCGATAAATTGTCGGATTGCTGAATGGAGCATTGGACCACGCCAGATCAGTGGTTGACCAGGTTTAACCATGAATCCAATACTCATCATCTTTACGCCATAGGTTTCAGCAGGAATTATTTTATCTTTTTGGAAAGGAGGTAAACGATCAACACCCATCATGGTGGGGATATTTGGGCCATAAATATCTGCATCTAATAACCCTACTCTAGCTCCAGTCTGTGCTAATGAAACAGCTAAATTTACAGCAATAGTGGATTTACCAACGCCACCTTTTCCGGATGCAATTGCAATAACATTTTTTGCATTAATGGGCATATTCCCTTTATTCCGCGTATCAGCAGAAACATTTGCATCTAAGGTTACATTTACCTTTTTTACCCCTGGTATTTGTAGAACGGCTGCCTTCGATTCGCTTTCAATTTTATGTTTTAATGGACATGCGGGAGTGGTTAATACAATCCGAAAGCTTACAGTAGTATCTTCAATTTTTATATCCTGGATCATATTTAAAGAAACCAAATCTTTATGTAATTCTGGTTCCTGAACTTTAGACAAAGCATTTAATATTTCCTGAATGCTAATAGATTTTCCAACCATCGATTATTAATCCTTCCAATTCTTAATAAATTCTAATTATTTCGTTTGTTGACGAGAATTTCTTGTTTAGCTTTTTCATAAAGCTTAACCAAGTCGCTATCCTCACCGCGATAACGTTTAATGGATTGTTGTGTACATTTCGTACACCCACGCATCGCCCGAAAGGAATCCGCATTACAGCCTGAACAACCTACTAACCGAACAATCATAAGGACAAAAGCTAATTGTTCGATCGAATTTTCTTTGGAGCCTAAGACTAAATCGATCAAATGATCCCATTCAGGACCACGTAAACCTTTTAATGAAGGCACAACTCTTATTGGAAACAGTACTTCTGTGTCCGAATTATACATGACTTTTTATCCCTTTGAAATAAGATCAGGCAGGTTTAGTTGCCTTTGCAGCAGCCTTTTTTGCTTCTTTTTCAATTCTGGCTGCTTCTTCCTCTGCATATTGTTTGGGATGGATTTTTGCGTAGTATTTTGCTGGTTTTAACAATTTATCTAAATCATAGATATGATGATCAAACCGATTAAAACTTGAAATTTCATAATCATGATCCATTCGTATTGCTTCGAATGGACAAAATTCTGCGCAGAGTCCACAATTCATACAAATATCTATATCAATAAAAAATTTTGCAGGCTTTGGAACAGGTTTGCCAGTCTCAGGATTAACGGACCGAGTAATCCAAATACATTGTGGCGGGCAAACTTTGGCACAGATCCCACAGGAAGTACATCGAATATCTTTTTCTCCAGACTCTGACTCATCAAAAACTAAAAATGGAATATATCGGAATGCTTCTGGAACTGGAACTTTTTCGAAGGGATATTGGACAGTGAAAATTCCTTTAGTATCCGCAGAACTACGTTCTTTAATTCCTTCTGGTGTGTTGTATCTTTTTTTGCCATCTTTTAGATCTACAGTATAAGTCTCAATAAAATGCTTTAGAGTTATACCTAAACCCTTGATTAGTCCGGTTATTGCCATGATCCCTCCAAAAATCAGCGATCAACTTCGCCGAGAACAATATCTGTCGCACCCAATATCGCAATTACATCCGCAATTTTCTCATTTTTGCACATTTCACGAAGGCTTGTGAGATTGATAAATGATGGAGAACGAACATGGTAACGCCAAGGGTTAGCCTGTCCATTCGAAACGACATAATAACCTAATTCGCCACGTGGTCCTTCTACTCTGCCATAACTTTCTCCAGCCGGCACTTTAACTTGATATTGCGATTTACCCTCAAAAATTGGCCCCTCTGGCATTTGTGTTAATGCTTGTTGAATAATTTTAACACTCTGTCTCATTTCTTCGATCCGCACCAAATAACGATCAAAGATATCACCATGGTATCGAACAACGACATCGAAATCAAAACGATCATAGATACTATATGGATCAGCCCTTCGAATGTCGTACGGGACACCCGATGCACGTAATATGGGTCCTGTCGTAGACAATGCAATAGCCTGGTCGGCAGTTAAGACTCCTACACCAATACATCGTGTCGTTACAATTTCATTTCCTGTCAGAAATTCATCGATCTCATCAATTTTTCGCGGTAATCGATTAAATGCTAACTGACGGATGGTTTCAAATAACCCTTCAGGTAAATCACGAACCACCCCACCGAATCTAAAATAATTACACATCATTCGGGATCCGGAAACAGCCTCAAAAACTTCCAGAATCAATTCGCGTTCTTTTAATGCATACAAAGAAGGAGTAAAAAATGCTCCCAAGTCATTTAAAAGAAATCCAGCAGCAACAAAATGGCTTTGAATACGTGAAAGTTCTGCCATGATTACTCGAATGTACTCTGCTCTCTCTGGTGGTTTTATACCCATCAGCTTCTCGACAGCAAGTGCATAACCAAAGTTATTGCTCATTGAGTTGATATAATCTAATCGATCTGTAAACGGCATGATCTGTAAAAATGTGTTTCGTTCGCCTAGTTTCTCATGATTCCGATGCAAGTAACCCATTACAGGTTTCAAATCGACTACATTTTCACCATCGATTAACGCGGCCATCCGGAAAACGCCGTGTGTTGAAGGATGTTGAGGTCCCAAATTGACAACCACATATTCAGAATCAACTCCATCCAATTTGTCCGGCCTTTTTAGTCCCATATAAAGCGCATCTTCACCTGAAGGGATCCAGGTCTCAGGATTAAATCCTTTTGGATATTGCACGTTATCACCAAATGGATTCTTGTCTTCGATTCTCTCTGCGACACCATTCGGCCACCTGGATGCGTAGGGCTTGAATTCTTCTTCGTAATAGGGTTCTTTCCAGTCTTTTCGTAATGGCCAACCCTCAAAGCCTTCCCACATTAATATTCGCCGTAAATCCGGATGATCAGTAAAAACTATACCGAACATATCGTAAACTTCGCGTTCTTGAAATTCACTTCCGGGATAAATAGCGTAAAGGGAATCGACCTTTGGATCCTCTCGTGGTATTTGAACTTTAATCACCAGTGCACCACCACCTAAGGAGCGATAAATGTGGTAAACAACTTCAAATTGATCTGGAAAATAATCTACAGCAGTTACTGAAGATAAATAATCATATCCCCAACGATCTCGGGCTGATAACGCAAATTCTTTTAATGACGAAGGTTCAACAATAAATCCTTCATACCCGTTTCTCTCATCTTTTTTCACAAAATCCGAATAAAGTACATCAAATTCAGGCAAAGTTGAAACAAGAATTTCTTCGCTCATGATTGCTCTCCTTGTTTCTGATCAATCACAAGACCACCATCAATAAATGGGTCTTCATTAAAAGTGTGATTTTTTATCACATCATACTTTCGAGGGTCGATCAAATCCGGTCCCAAAATAGGGACAGGAATTTCTTCATTGAAATCTTTTTTGTACCATTCCGCTTCTGATAATTTTTCCGTCTCTATTTTTTTTGTTAACATAATCAAACCATGAAGTAATGCCTGAGGAGTAGGCGGGCATCCGGGAACATAAATATCGACTGGTATGAATTTATCAACACCAGAAACGACATTGTAACCTTCTTTAAATGGTCCCCCGCCAGATGCACAAGCACCCATTGCCAGAACATACCTGGGTTCTGACATTTGATTATATAACCGCACAATTTGAGGAATCATCTTTTTTGTCACAGTACCACTGACGAGCATCACATCCGCTTGTCTTGGGCTAGGACGCATAACCTCCATACCAAAACGTGAAAAATCAAAGCGGCTGGAAGCTGTGATAATCATCTCTATTGCGCAGCATGCCAAGCCGAACATCATAGGCCATAATGATTTTGCCCTACTCCAATTATAGATTTTATCTAAAGTCGTAACTGCAATTTGATTACTAAGCTCAGGTGGAATTTCAATTCCAGGATTGTTTAATTTTTCATCAGACATTGTTACCCTCATAATCATTTTATTGTTGTAAAAATATCAATAGTTCATTTTAACCTATCCAAAATTTTCGTCAATACATAATTAAGATAATTTTTTTTATCTTAATTCGTGCTAAAATCATTTTATGTCTCACTCAAGTATTGAAGAAATTACCCAATTCCTTTCAAACCATGCTCCATCAACAGTTTTCGAATTAAGCAAGAATCTGAATTTATCCAAAGCGGATATCCGATATCATTTAAAGAAGCTTCGTAGACTGGATGTGATCATTTCAATTCAGCCGAATAAAAAGTATCCAATGCGAGGAAGACCAGCAACCAGATTTACCATCAAACCCTTAGCCTTGCCCAATAATTATGCGGAAATAGTGAAAATCTTAATTCCTCCTATTGAAAAACAAGAAAAATTCTTCATGAATCTATCGAGGTCTTTATTTACTGATTTCAATATTTACCAGGATATGAACTTAATTCATAAAATGAATGATCTTACAAAAGAATTGAATTTTCGAAACTATGATTCCAGATGGGAAACGCGAAAAAAGGGCCCAATTATCATTATCGATAATTGTCCATATCGAGCTTTGCTTCATGAATTTCCAGGGTTTTGTTTAATGGATCAACAAATCATCAGTCAAATACTTTCTAGAGAGGTAGAACATCTTCAGTCTTTCCA
Organism: Chloroflexi bacterium HGW-Chloroflexi-8; assembly: GCA_002841995.1. Lineage (GTDB taxonomy): Bacteria > Chloroflexota > Anaerolineae > Anaerolineales > Anaerolineaceae > UBA6170. The sequence goes on along the minus strand of PHBS01000061.1, from coordinate 12,900 downwards.
GGAAAGTTCAAATTGCAGGTTTCAAATTAAGCTTTTTGAGTAATGCTGAATCAATCTAACTACTAAATTTCTTATTCACAGTAAGATTTTCTCGAAAAATATTTTTAACTTATAATAATTATTCTAAACATGATTAATACAGGTGATAAATGACGAAAATTTCTTACATTATCAAAAGAAGCGGAGCGATTGTTCCCTTCACTCCAGAAAGAATCACAAATGCTATCTACAGAGCATTTGTAGCTGTTGGAGATCGAGATCACCATCAATCCGAAGAATTGTGTAAAAAAGTCGTTATAGATTTGATAAACCAATTTGGAGAAAAAACAATTCCTTCTGTCGAGGAAATTCAAGACACTGTTGAAAAAGTACTCATTGAAAATGGACACGTCAAAGTAGCTAAAGCGTATATTTTATATCGAAACGAAAGATCATTCAAAAGAAAGGAACGTGCAGAATTAGCTTCACAACCTTCGACAAATATCCCTTGGGCGAAGATTTGGCACATCTTGGATTGGGCTGTTGATCAAGGTGTCAACACAGTAGAAGGTTTGAATCAGCGAATTCGCAATGGCGAATTACCCGAAATTGTCTCAAATTGTGAACTTCAATATGAAATAGATATCGAAAATGCCGTTGAAATGATCAAACTCCGCAAAAATATAATTAAAATGGTCATCATCAGTGGCCCATCTTCATCTGGTAAAACCACAACAACCATAAAAATTGGCAAGCGTCTGGAACGAATCGGATTAAGATTGCGAACATTGAACGTAGATAATTATTTCTTCAACCTGGAAATGCATCCTAAAGATGAATTTGGAGATTATGATTTTGAAACTCCACAAGCCTTGGATTTGTCATTAATTAATCAGCATTTATTAGATTTGATCAACGGAAAAGAAATACTGGTCCCGTTTTATGACTTCAAAACCGGCATGAGAACCGAAAAGCTCACTCCAATGCATTTAGCAGATAATGAAATTGTATTAATTGACAGTCTGCACGGTTTATTTCATGAAATGACAAGTAGCGTTTCAGATGACATTAAATTCAAACTTTATTTGGAACCTCTGATGCAAATGAAAACAGCCTCAGGGGATTATGTTCGTTGGACCGATTTAAGACTCATGCGAAGAATGTTACGAGATGCATCTCACCGGGCATATGATCCAACCAAAACACTTCTTCATTGGCATTATGTTCGATCCAGTGAAATGAGAAACATCGTACCTTTTATTAATACATCTAACTACATCATCAACTCTGCTATGCCATTTGAGCTTGGTTTATATCGACCCAAATTGATTAATGAATTCCGAAAATGGGTTGAGACCTACAAAACGGATCCATTAAAAGTTGATGCTTTTAACAGAGCCCAAAGAACTCTTCAGGTTTTAGAGGAAGTTTTACCAATCGAAAATGACGATTGTGTTCCTTTGGATTCAGTAATCAGAGAATTTATAGGTGGCAGTTCACTAGCTTACTAAGTATTGCTAATCAAAATCATGATTTTTATAGGAAAATATGTCTGAAAACAAACATCAAATACAAACCATTTGTGTCTATTGTGGCTCAGCTGATGGCTTAAGAAAAGAATTTTATCAATCAGCTTATCAAACCGGAAAAATTTTAGCCGAAAGGCATATCAATATTGTCTACGGTGCGGGAAAAACCGGGCTAATGGGAGCAGTAGCAGATGGGGCTTTGGATGCTGGTGGAAAAGTCATTGGGATTGTTCCTGAAAACCTGAATGAACCACAACTTATTCATGCTCATCTCTCTGAATTACAAGTAGTTCCCAATATCCAATTAAGAAAAGCCCGAATGAGCGAATTAGCAGATGCTTTTATCGCTTTGCCCGGTGGATTTGGAACCTTTGATGAATTATTTGAAACCCTTACATGGGCTCAAATTGGACTACATAAAAAACCGATTGGTATTTTAAATATTTTGAAATACTTCGATCCTTTATTAACAATGGTTAATCACGCATTACAAGAAAAATTTATTTATGATGAGCATAAAATTCTTTTAGTATCAGATGAAGATCCAATCAAGTTATTTGAAAAATTGGTTTCCTTTCAAAGACCTGAAAATCTAAATCGCTGGATATCAAGAGACAATAACTAATTTCGAGACAAAAAATTACTCAACTGTTACAGATTTTGCAAGGTTCCTGGGTTGGTCAACATCCAAACCGCGTAAGGAAGCGATGTGATAAGCAAATAACTGCAAAGGAATGACTGTAACAACTGGACTCAATAACCATGGTGTTTCTGGTATCCAGAAAATTTGATCGGCTAGTTCTTTGACCTTTTCATCGCCTTCTGTAGCGACCACTAAAACAGTCCCTCCTCGTGCCTTGACCTGTTCAATTTGACTAATCATCTTGTCATACCAAGGGTCTTTTGGTGCGATCGCAATTACTGGTAAATCACGATCAACCAATGCAATTGGACCATGTTTCATTTCTCCTGCAGGATAAGCTTCTGCATGGATATACGAAATTTCTTTTAATTTTAAAGCTCCTTCATAGGCAATGGGCATGTTGATTCCACGTCCTAAGTAAAGCGCATTTCGTATAAATTTATATTCTTTCGCAATATTTCGGACGACATCATCCTGTTCGAGAACTTTTCCAACCAGTGCAGGAACAAGTCGTAAATCAAAAATTAATTTTTTTCGTACTTGCTCGGAAATCACTCCACGTAAATCTGCTAATAAAATTGCGATCATATACAAGTCGATGATCGGTGCAGTAAAAGCTTTTGTAGAAGCAACACCAATTTCTGGCCCCGTTTGCATTGAAACAAATCCATCTGCGATTCTCATCGCCTGAGATCCAATTGCATTCACCACTGACCAAAGGGTTGCACCTTTTCTTTTAGCAAGTTCCATTGCTGCCAATGTGTCTGCAGTTTCACCAGATTGACTAATGGCTATGACAACAGTTTTATCGTCAATTATAGGGTCCCGATACCTGAACTCTGAGGCGATGTCAACTTCGACTGGAATTCTAGCGATATGCTCAATAAGTGATTTTCCCACCATTCCAGCATATGCTGCAGTTCCACAAGCTGTAATTATGATCCGTTGTATATTTCCGGCTAATTCTTGGGTGATATTCAAATCAGGGAGTAGGATCTTTCCTGAGTCGAAATCAACCCTGCCAGCTAAGGTGTCTGTTAGAGATCTGACTTGTTCATGAATTTCTTTTTGCATAAAATGGCGATATTCACCTTTTTCTGCAGAAACCGGATCCCATGAAATCGTATGAATTTCTGGTTCAATGATTTCACCATTAAAATCCTGAATCTCTATTGAGTCTTTTTTAACAACAACAATTTGTTCAGATTCCATGAAAATCATGGTTCTGGTATGTTCCAGGATTGCAGGAATATCAGAGGCAATAAAGTTTTCGCCTTCACCCAACCCAATGACAACTCCCCCAGCATTTCCAATTCGAGCAGCAATGATTTTGTCTGGTTCGCGTGTTGTAAAAGTGACTATTCCGTGTGCCCCTTTTAATCGTTTCAATGCTTTTAGTGTCGCTTGTTCAAAGTTGAGCTCACTGGAATAATATAACTCAATCAGATGAACTATTACTTCTGTATCTGTTTCGGAATTAAATTTGATTCCTTCAGTCTCTAACTCATCTTTTAATTCTAGGAAATTTTCAACAATTCCGTTGTGAACAACAACTACCTCCCCCGTGCTACCTATATGCGGATGAGCATTTTGAGCTGTCGGCATTCCATGCGTAGCCCAGCGAGTATGACCGATCGCAACGAGTCCGCTTAGTGGCTGTGATTCAACCATTGCAGTTAATTTACTTAATTTACCAGCATCACGCCTGATTTCAATCTTTCCATTTTGTAATACAGCGATTCCAGCCGAATCATATCCACGATATTCTAATTTTTTTAATCCACTTATGATAATGGGGGTCGCATCCTGGTAACCAATATACCCAACAATTCCACACATATGCTTACTCCTTTAAAAGCATTAAGAATAGTTTTGATTTTTATACAGTTGGTTGTTTAGGTACAGATGGATTACCATCTGGAAGGCTTCCGCTGACCATTCGATTTTCCTGGATCCCAGGTACGCAGCCTGTTATCTCCAGTTAACCCCAATTTGAATTGGGGAACCTTCTTCCTCGTCATCCATTCAAAATGAATGGACCTTGCGCTTTCCTAAACATACATTAAGATTTATTTCGAATAATGTCTCCTAAATTTAATTGTATCAGTAGTTTGAAATGTAAGTCATCCGATTTCGTTCTCATGTATCAAAGATAAGATACCACAGATTTTGGATATCAGAAAAATATCTAATTGAAAAATATTATTAATCTTCAGATTTTTTTACTAATTCAACGACATCCGGAAAATTGATCCCTAACTTGATTATTGTATCCATTGTTGGAATCCCATTTTTACTCCATCCACGACGTTGATAGACTGCATCCACTAACATTTCATACCTTTTCTGTCGATACTTTTTTAGCAAATCGATTTTATGTAAGATGGATAAGCCATCGATGTTTTTTCCTGCATCTTGTACTAATTCCTTATCATAAAGATCTGATCGTTTTTTATACTCATCAGAAAACACAGGCCCAACTGCGCGGTATGGTGGGTAATCATGCTTCCGGGTTCCAAACCCCAAGCGGAGATTGAATAATCTTTGAAAATTATAAACTTTTTCAGATTGCAAAATTATCTCTTCCAGAGTTATTTTTTCTCCAGTCACACCTTCATATATCCAGGTATAGTTCTCTATATGTTCCGGTACTTTTGCAGGTTCTTTGGCGGTTTTATTGCTTTCTGGAATAATGTCATTCCATGGAAGTTTACACAATCCATGTAATGAAAACCATGTTCGCCACATAGGAAAAAAGTGAAGTGCTTCTGCTTTTGCTTCAAAGGTCGGTAACTGTTTATGCACTGTCTCCATAAAAATCAACCACGCCTCGTCGTGCTGTGCACCTTTGGATGCTAATGCAAATCCTCCTTGTTGAGCGAGTGATTCTTTGGAAATATACTCAGAAATTTCCATCCCTTTAATTTCCATTCCAATATCTTCAACTATTTTATAATCTGCTCCAAAATGCTCTACGAAATACTTCTTCATAAAACGAACACCCTGACCGACAATCAGACCAAATCCCTCACCTGCTGCCATCTGATGTACCAAGTTCAATGCAGAACTACTATTTCCCCAGGACAAGTCCAATTCACCAGTTTTATCCAAATCCAGGATACCGAGCTCCCAGCATTCCATTGCAAATGCAATAGAATCCCCTAAGGAAATCGTATCGATTCCATATGTGTCAGCATAGAAATTCAATTCTAAGACTGCTTTTGGATCAAAAATTCCAATATTTGATCCTAATCCGCCCAATGTTTCGTATTCGGGACCATCAACAAAGACTTTTTCGCCTTTATATGGTCCGGTTTGAAGCTCAAAACCTGAAATTCCGTGAGCGCAGGACATCGTACAACCATACCAACATCCATCCGGTCCACTGAGATCAAATTGCTTTTTCCAAATTTCTCCAGCAATTTGATGTGATTCTGGATGAGATCCAAATTTAAAATTATGCGTTGGCAGAAGGTCAAAGCGATCCATGATATCTACGAGATAAGGAGTTCCGGTTCCACGCATATCATTTTGGGACGAATCAAACATTGATATCTCTTTCTTGATACGATCTCCCGCTTTCCGTATCAAATTCATATCTGCCACACCATTACTATCTGCAGAAAGACTTGAATAGCGAACAACGATCGCTTTGATTTTCTTATTTCTCAATACCGTTCCCGCACCACCACGAGCAGCTTGTTTTATCCGTACCTCTTTACGTTTTTGATCATAATAACTGATGTTCAAGCCACAAATAGGAACAAATTCAGCTGCCTGGCCGGCACTAATTACTGAAATATTTCTTTTATCTTTTTCATCTTTTGCATAACGTTCAGTTAATAAAACATTGATTAAATGCGTGTCAATCGGATCATCAGGTGCCGCTTCAATTCGTACTTCACCCAAGTCCCCATCAATGAAAATGACCACGTCGGATTTGGATTTCCCTTGAATTTCAAGTGCATCCCATCCAGCAAATTTAAGAAAAGGGCTAAAATGACCACCCCCATTACTATCAATTACTGACTTTGTTAAAGGGGATATTGTAGTCACAGTCACTTTGCCTGTGCCAGGATAATTTGTAATCCCCGCTAGTCTACCGGATGAAAAAACTAACTCATTTTCCGGATCATCCCATTTGGTTTCGCCATTTGTACCATTCCATAACAGCCACAAACAAAAACCTTTTCCATCCGTGAATGTCTTTTTCATGACTTCGGTTACGGGTTTTGACTCAATTCTTTCCTCTGAGAGATTAACATAAAGAGTTCGATTAGAATAACCTCTTATGGTCTTTTGAATAGGATATTCAAACTTTTTTAAAATCTGATGATTGTTATTAATTTTTTTTTCAGAAGAAATGAACATCGGGTTGTCTCCTGGCGCTTTAATTTATTGTAATGACCAAATTATAATTAATAGTTGGGAAACTATTAATTTTGTTTGTAACTCCTGTCGTAGATAAATGTCATAGGACTATTTTTATAAATCAATATAATCTTCCTGGAAATGTAAAAAGGATTCTAGGTAATAAGTTCATTAGGTAGAAAATCAACTTTATTAATATAGACTATTTCTTTCAAAGATCTGTCATCATTTACATCAATTCTTGAAATACCAGCGTTGTTCATCTTAAACTTAACCGTTTCAGACCATTCAAAATTAATCAAAGCCGAAAGGAAATAATTAAAGAATCCAAAATGACTAAATAATACTATCCTGGATGAATCGTCGTATTCTTTGAAGATCATATCCCATACTCTTTTTGCACGGGCTTTTCTTATTTCTTGAGGTTCAAATGGCTGGTTCCACCACCCTTCTTCGGATATGTGTTCATCCACAATTATTCCAGGGTATCTTTTTAAGAAATATGATTTCGGTTTTCCGGGTAATCCAATCAATTCTTTGTTACTATTTTCAAGAAAAATTCCCCCACCTTCATGCAAATCAACACATAGTTTCAGTTGCAAGCCCATTAATTTGGTACATTCCCAACCAGTCTCAATTGCACGAACCATCGGACTGGCAAGACAAGTATTAAAATAATATCCAAACCGATTATGTGGATCATTATTAATATTGCGAAGATTTTGATTGGAATTGTTTAGTAAGTATTCGGATAAGAGTTTAGCTTGTATTTTTCCGATTGGTGACAATTCTGGATCTTCATTTCTGCCATCACTTTTTCCAGTTCGATCATATAAATCATTATTGCTTGATTGTGCGTGACGAATAAAATAAATCTGCATAATTCTTCCCCGAAGTTTTCGTGCATTATAATTGAAAATAAGTTGGTTTAGAAAAAACATGGTCATTTTAGCAAATTGGAATGATAAACCTGTAACGATTAGCCACAAATCGAATAGCCTGACCTTAAGCCTGGAAAATAAGGACAAAACTTCAGTTTTTAGTTTTGATAAAACAGGAAGGCTTTGGACAGCGCTTGTCGATGGAATCTCCTATCGACGAGGTTTAAATGGAAACATTGTAGCCAAATGGAATTCGAACAATACAGTTCTCCATCGAAGATGGTTAAGTAAAAGTGAAAGTGAAAACCTCCTGCTAACAGCCCACCAGACTATAAAATTAATTTATCAGGATTTCTTTACTTCATCATTTCTGACAAAAATCCCTTTAAGTACAGAAATTGAACATGAATTCGAACGATTATCCAAAATTAATCTTGAGTTTTATGCAAAAGATATTAATCGATACCATCAAATCTATAAACCGGTAGGGATACTTCCTCCTGACCAATATATGTCTGTTGTTTTACAACTAACAGAAGGTTGTTCATTTAATACTTGCACATTTTGTAATTTCTATAAGGACCGGCCATTTCGAATAAGGACTAAGCAAGATTTTGATTCTCATATTCTTTCGATTAAGAATTATCTATCAGATAGTCTGAGCTTACGGAGAACAATCTTTCTGGGTGATGCAAACGCACTGGTAACACCTATGTTAAAGTTGGTTCCATTACTGGAAATTATTCACAAACATCTCGATGTCGAAAAATTAGGTGGTCTTTTTGCATTTCTGGATGGATTCAGTGGTGATAAAAAAACCTTTGATGATTTCAGAACCTTAAAATTTCTTGGACTAAAAAGAATTTATATAGGATTGGAAAGTGGTAACAATGAATTGTTGCAATTCCTGAAAAAACCAGGAAAATCAGAAGATGCACTATCAGCGGTTCATTCGATAAAAAAAGCGAATCTTTCAGTAGGCGTAATCGTTTTGCTTGGAGCAGGTGGAAAGCAATTTGAAGCAAATCACATTCGCGATACAATTCAAATCCTTAACCAAATGAATCTTGACGCAGATGATATTTTATATTTTTCTGAACTAATAGAAAATGAAAACATAGACTATACGATTAATGAAACACAGAAAATCCTCAATCCACTGACATCTGAAGAACGAATTTTACAAGGAGAGATCATTTCTAGAGAATTGATTTTTTCTGAAAATGGTACTCCTCATATCAGTCGATACGATATTAGGGATTTTGTTTATTAGAAACACGAATAATAATTGGAGAGTTGGATGACGAATTTGCCTTTAGGAAAATTACCGTTGGAATTGCTTAGCGAAATAATTCAAAAATCTCCTATTTTGGATAACAGAGTGATTATCGGCCCAAAAATTGGAATGGACTGCGCGATCATTGATAATGGAAATTCTTATTTAGTTCTGAAAAACGACCCTATCACATTTACACCTGAAAATATTGGATGGTATGCTGTTCAGATCAACGTGAATGACATAATTACGACTGGTGCAACTCCAAAATGGATGCTGGCAACGATCCTTTTACCAGAAAACATGACAACAGCAGTTATGGTAAAAACAATTTCGTCGCAATTGTTTTGGGCCTGCAAGGATAAAAACATCTCCTTCATCGGAGGTCATACTGAAATAACTCATGGAATCGATCGACCAATTATTTCTGCGACATTGATCGGAGAAGTCGAAAAAGATCACCTGATCACACCTTGTGGCGTACAAATTGGTGATGATATTTTGTTAACCAAAGGAATTGCGATTGAGGCAACTGCAATTCTAGGAAATGATTTTGAAAGCTTACTTTTGAATTCACTCCAACCAGAAGAAATCATTAATGCCAAAAACTACATTTACGATCCTGGCATCAGCATATATAAAGACGCCACAATTGCGATTCAAATTGGAGGAATACATGCTATGCATGATCCGACAGAAGGTGGGCTTTCTTCAGCATTGTGGGAAATGGCTTTCGTATCCGATAAATCATTTCTTATTTTTGAAGATAATGTGATGTGCTCGGATTTATCAAGAAAAATTTGTGCCCATTTCAAAATAGATCCAATAAACTCGATTTCATCCGGTTCTTTATTGATGACAGTAGACCCAAATTTCAGCGAAAACATTATTAATGAGTTGAAGAACAATGGAATCCAATGTTCCATTATAGGAACGGTAATTTCCGAAGGTTCAAATGTAGAAATTGAGAATTTCAGAGGAAGAAACGTATTAATCAGACCAGATCAGGATGATATTACAAAAGTTTATAAATTGAAGTAGGCAATCAATTTGCTTATTTTTTCCTAAAACTTTTATTTCTATTATTAGATAATATGATTAATTTATAGATAAGTGCATGGTAAAATTGTAATTTAAGTTATCATTCGCGCCCGTAGTGAAATGGACATCACGTTGCCCTCCGAAGGCAGAAGTCCGAGTTCGAGTCTCGGCGGGCGCACAAAATGCATATAAATTATTTATATTTCTCTTAATAATTCTTAATATTCAACCGTTATAATATTTTTAATATCTAAACCGCAGAAAGAGGTAATTAATGAATTTCGGTTTTGGTGGTTACGGCCTTTACTTGTTATTTAGTCTCCCGGCACTTCTTCTGGGCTTTTGGGCTCAAATTAAGGTAAAAGGAGCAATTCAAAAATATTCAAAAATTAGAACTTTAACCGGCTATTCCGGAGCAGATGTTGCCAGACGCATGTTGGATTCGAATGGACTACGTGATGTAAAAATCGAAGAAACCCGAGGGTTTTTATCAGATCATTATGATCCAAGGTCAAAAACATTGCGATTAAGTCCGGAAAACTATCGTGGCAACAGCGTTGCTGCTGCGGGTATTGCGGCACATGAATCTGGACATGCTCTTCAACATCAGGAAAACTATTTTCCCCTTACCATTCGATCGGCAATGGTACCCAGTGTTCAAATTGGTAGTTGGTTAGGACCAGTTATTTTCATCGCAGGTTTATTACTCAATTGGATTAATCTGGCATGGGTAGGTATTTTCCTTTTCGGAGCTACTGCATTGTTTGCACTGGTAACCCTACCTGTTGAATTTAACGCCAGCAACCGTGCAAAAGCATGGCTTTCTACATCAGGTATGATTTATCAGGATGAATCAATTGGTGTAAAGAAGGTACTGGATGCAGCGGCTTTAACTTACGTTGCAGCCGCCATTCAAGCAATATCTACTCTTCTGTATTATGTATTTCTCTTGTCAGGTTCCAGAAGAGATTAAAAAGTCTTAACAAATCATGTCGGAAGAATCCATACTCACAATGTGGATTCTTTTTTTGTTATTAACAAAAAATTTCGAATTTTCATGAACATTCAAAATCCATTTTGTTATAAAATTGTTTTGTGATAAATTTAACTTAGAAATTCATCAGAAATGGGAAAACTAATATGGAAAAAAATCAAGTCCCAGATATTGTTGTAGCGCGATTACCATTATATCTTCAGACCTTGAAGACATTGGAAAATGAAGGTGCCTATAATACGTCTTCTAAAGACTTAGGACAAAAATTAGGCATTTCTGCGGCACAAATTCGAAAGGATCTATCACATTTTGGTGAATTCGGAAAGCAAGGAACCGGTTATTCGATCAAATATTTGACAGAATGTCTAGAAGAAATCCTTCATGTAAACAAAACCTGGGATATGGCATTAATCGGCGTCGGATTTCTTGGTCATGCAATCGTAAATTTTCAAGGTTTTTACAATCAAGGATTTAGAATTAAATGTGTTTTTGACTCAGATCCCAACAAGATAGGTCAAATTGTAGCTGGATTTGAGATAATGGATATCAAAAATCTGGAAGCAACCATAAAGGAAAACAGAATAAAAGTTGCTATGATCACAGTACATGCTGAGAATGCTCAGGAAGTTACTGAAAAATTGATTAATGCAGGCGTGAAATCAATTTTAAACTATGCGCCTATTGTCTTAAAAGTGCCAACAGGGATTCAAGTTCAATATATTAACCCGATTATTGAACTTCAACACATGACTTATTATTTAGAATAATTTTACTAATACAATTTGACTGATATTGCTTATTTTAAACACGAGCTAAAGATCGTTTGAGAACGTTTTTCATAGAAAGCGCTTTTGCTGCACCCTCTGCAGTACATGTCATCGGGTTATCTACTAAATATGCTGGTATCCCAAGAGCTTTTGTTAAATACTTATCAATACCGTTCAATAATGCTCCACCGCCACATAATGCAACTCCATGATCGATAATATCTGAAATCAATTCTGGTGGTGTTTTTTCTAAAACATGTTTGACCATATTCACCAAATCGTTAAGTGGCTGATTTAGTGCATCGACAATATCATCTGTCATAATATTTACTGGTTTTGGCAATCCACTGACCTGGTCTTGACCCTGGATTTCCATACTTTTTTGTTCATCCCGGGAGATAGCTGATCCTATTGAAATCTTCAATTTTTCAGCAGTAGGTTGACCGATGATAACACCGAATTTCTTACGAATATAATTTGAAATTGCTTCATCAAAGGCAAGTCCACCAGTTTTCGCAGTCTCTCCGGTAACAATATCCCACATTGCCAATACAGCAGCTTGATTGGTTCCCCCTCCCAAACTAATAATCATATTGCCAGTAGGAGTGCCTATAGGTAAATCAACACCTAAGGCTGCAGCTACTGGTTGGGCAACTATATATACTTCACGAGAGGAAGTCAATGCCACAGCTTCCACAGCTCTTCGTTCAACAGAAGTGACACCATAAGGAACAGTAACTGCAATTTTTCTTGAGCTTAAGAATCGAGATCCTCCAACCTTGCGAACCATTTCAGACAAAAGTAGTTCTGTTACGCTATACTCTGCGATTACCCCATGCTGTAATGGTCGGATAACTTCAATTGAGTCTGATACCCTGCCTAACATATCACGGGCAGATTGTCCCCACTCAACCATTTTCCGTTCATTGACCAGTACAGCCGCTACTGTGGGTTCCATAAGAATAACCTGGTTCCCTTCAACGATCACAGTATTCAACGTACCCAAGTCAATTCCTAGTTCCCGAGAAAAAACTGCCATTGAAACCTTTCTGGTTCTTGTAAGAAATTAATTTGGTCTACCCGCCAAATCCATGTATATTCTTACCTTTTTTAAATTTCTTAATTGCATCCAAGCGTAGGGAGGAGCGGCGTAAAGAATTACGCAAATTCTCTAATTCTTCAATGGTCATTGTAGATTTATCAGCCAACAGACTCTCAGCTTTATTCTTGGCTGCTTCTGCTCTTGCTATATCTATTTCTTCAACATTTTCAGCAGCATCGGCTAAAACTGTCACCTGGTCTGGTTGAACTTCTGCAACTCCACCTGATACTGTAAAAAAATCTCTCTCATTCTTGGTTATCACGGTAATTACACCAAAAGCTAAAGTCGTCAATAATGGTGAGTGATGCGGAAGAATA